>CAISUK010000032.1 GCA_903888645.1 uncultured Pseudomonadota bacterium
CTGGCAGCAACTCTTTGCCGGCGGTGAGCTTCACCACGCCACGCTATTGGCTGGACATGCGGGTGTCGGAAAATTGGCGCTGGCCGAGGCCATGGCGGCTGGGCTGCTCTGTGAATCCACCGGGCCAACCGTGCAGTACCGGCCCTGCGCTAGCTGCCAATCCTGTCGCTGGTTTCTTGGTGGCAATCATCCCGACTATCGGCGCATCGCTCCAGACGAGGATGACGAAGCCGCTGGCGAAGATGCGCCGGTCAAGCCGGTCGGCAAGAAGAAGAAAAGCGAAACAATCAAGGTCGATCAGATTCGCGCCCTTGAAGATTTCGTTTATGTGGGCAGTCATCGGCGCGGGAAACGCCTGATCGTCATTTCTCCTGCGGAAGCCATGAATCACGCAGCGGCCAATGCACTTCTCAAAATACTTGAGGAACCGCCTTCAACTGTATATTTTATATTGGTTTCTTCTAAGTGGCGCCTCTTACTACCGACCGTCAAGAGCCGTTGTCGGAAGGTCTTGATCGGGCGGCCGGACGCGACTCAGGCACACGCCTGGCTTGTGTCCGAGGGAATCGCCGAGGCCGGGAAGTTGCTCCAGGTGACTGGCGGCTCGCCCTTGACGGCAGCGATCTGGGCTGAACAAGGCCGACTCGCCGCCTATCAAGGCAGCATCGACGTACTGACCAAGCCGGAGGAGGGACCGCTGACCATGGCGATGCGTTGGGATAGCCAGCTGCGGGCGTCGGCCGATGCCTCGCTGGAAACCCTGGTCGAGCAGGTGCAGAAGTGGCTCGTCGATCTGATTCAGGTCAAGCTGGCCGACCAACCGCGCTTTCATCTGGCGTGGCACGAGAACCTCAAAATCCTTGCCGGGCCTGCCTCCCTCGGGCGATTGTTCAACTGTTACAATGAATTGATGGATATTCGCGCCGTTGCCGGCCATCCCTTGAACGCCCAATTGTTTCTGGAAGACTTGGCTAGTCGCTATCTGCGCGCGCTGAGGCCGGAAAAGTCGTGAGCGAACCCGAAAACAAATTGCATCTGACGCCACGCCCAAGCGTGTTGTCGCTGAACATCAACTCCAAGTCGGCGTTGTATGCAGCCTACATGCCGTTCATCAAGCGTGGGGCGCTGTTCGTTCCGACCACTCGTAACTACGCGCTGGGCGATGAGATTTTCATGTTGTTGACGCTCATGGACGAACCGGCACGACTGCCGATCGCCGGTACGGTCATCTGGATCACCCCGGCGGGTGCCCAGGGCAACAAGAGCCAGGGAATTGGCGTGCAGTTCAGCGGTGACGAAAGCGGGCAGGCGGCACGCACCAAGATCGATACGATTCTGGGCGCCCATCTTTCATCGACGCGCCCGACGCACACGATCTGACCAATTCACGATCCGGCATGTTGGTCGACTCGCATTGTCATCTGGATTTTCCGGATTTCTCGGAGCAGGTCCCGGATCTCGTCAAAGCCATGACCGAGAATGGCGTTGCTTTCGCGCTCTGTGCCGGCGTCACGCTGGAGCGATTTCCGAGCGTTCTGAAAATTGCCGAAAGCTACCCGCAGATTTTCGCTGCGGTCGGCGTTCACCCCGATACGACCGATGGCGCCGAGCCCGATGTCGACCAATTGATCGCCTTGGCTGCGCATAAAAAGGTTGTGGCGATTGGCGAAACCGGCCTGGATTATTTCCGTCTCACAGGCGATCTGGATTGGCAGCGGCGCCGCTTTCGGACCCATATCCGGGCTGCCAGAGCGACAGGAAAGCCGCTGATCATTCATACTCGGGCAGCGGCCGATGATACTTTGGCGATTCTCGAGGAGGAGAAAGCCGGCGAGGTTGGCGGTGTGTTCCATTGCTTTACCGAATCCATGGAAGTGGCACAAGCGGCGCTGGACATGGGTTTCTACATTTCCTTTTCGGGAATCGTCACGTTCAAGAATGCCAAGAGTCTCAAGGAGGTCGCCATGGCGATTCCGCTTGAGCGCATGCTGGTCGAAACCGATGCACCGTATCTCGCCCCGATGCCGCACCGAGGCAAGGTAAATCAACCGGCCTACGTGCGTCACGTCGCAGAAGAGATTGCCCAGCTGCGCGGCTTGACAACGGCTGCGGTCGCCGCGGCGACGACGCGAAACTTTTTTGCATTGTTTTCCGGAGCGACACGTTGATGGCGATACCGATCCGCGGCTTGCTTGCGGTGCTGGCGACTGCCTTGTTTTTGCAGTCTGCGTCGGTCCGGGCCGGCGCCTATGACGAGCTGATTGCGGCGGCGAATCGGGACGATACTGCAGCGGTGACCGCCTTGATCGAACGCGGCATGGATGTCAATACGGTCGATTCGCAAGGCAACACCTTGTTGATGATTGCTGCCCGCGAGCGCAACAAGGCGCTCCTCGACTACTTGCTGAAGAACAAGGCTGGCGTTCGGAAAGTCAATCGATTCGGCGACTCGGCGCTGATGCTGGCGTCACTGGGGGGCGACGTTGAAGCCGTCAAGCAACTGGTGCTGGCAAATGCCGACATCAACCCGCAAGGATGGACGCCGCTGATGTACGCTGCCTACAACGGCCATGGGGAAGTGGCGGCGCATCTCGTCGAAAAGGGTGCCAGCATCGATGCCCAGTCGGCCAGTGGCATGACTGCCCTGATGGTCGCGGCCAAAAACGGTCATTTCGCCGTTGCCGAATTTCTGATCAAGAATCGCGCCGATGCCAGCAAAAAAGATCAGTCCGGCCTGACCGCCATCGATCACGCTGCGAAGGGCGGAAATACACGGATTGCTGAGCTGCTTGCCCGTTGACCTGGTCGGGCCACGATCATTCAGACCAGGGGCAAAGAACGTCCTTCCAGCATCTTGACCACGGTGTGCAATGCACTGTTGACGGGTGTCGCGATTCCCAGCGCTGCGCCGCGGCGCAGCACGTAGCCGTTCAGATGATCGATCTCGGTGGGCTTGTTCCGCGCCAGATCCTGGGCGGTCGATGAGATTTGCGTAGACATCGTCGCCGCGATGCCCTGCACGCCTGACCAGGCATCCACAGCAACGGTGACCCCATCGGCCCGGGCTACGGCGAGGCATTCGCCCACCACATTGCGCATCAGATCCTCGACCCCCGCACTCGCAAAAATCCGCCCGTAGGGCATTTGCGTGATGGCGGAAAGGGCGTTGAAGGCGCAATTGAGGATCAACTTGCCCCAGAGTTCTCCCGGCACGTTATCGGACACCTGCACTGGTATCCCGGCACTGGCAAAAAGTGCCACGAGTTCATCGCTGGCAGGCAGAGGCCCGATGACCAATTCGCCGCGCCCATGATGTTTGACATGGCCCGGCCCGGCCATTCCGGCAGCGACATAAACGACTGCCGGTGCAACCGGGCGGCCAAGCAGTTGCTGCAGACGACCGGCATTGTCAACGCCGTTCTGCAGACTCAGCACGATCGCGTCGGGATCCAGATGCGGCGCCATGGCGGCGGCCGCGCTTTCCGTGTCGGTAGATTTGACGCAACAGAGAACCAGACTCGCCCCGCGCACTGCGCTGGCGTCTATGCTTGCTTGAATCGGCACGCGCGCCTGGAACGTTTTGGTCTCGATGAACAGACCGTCGCGAGCCATGGCCTCAACATGGAGCGGCCGTCCGATCAACACCACGGGATGCCCCGCCCTTGCCAGCATCCCGCCAAAGAAACAGCCGACTGCGCCGGCACCCATCACTGCAATTTTCATGACGTTTGTATCGTGAATTCTGCCTGCCGATCAGGGCACATTGCAAAGAAACTCTTCTTCGAATCGTTCAATGGGAAGCGGTTTGCCAAACAGATATCACTGAAAGTTTACACAACCAAGTGGTGGATGGGTAGGAAATGACCCGGCCGGGTCATTTCCTACCCGAAGCCGAGTTGACAAAGATCCAGAACACGCTGGATCTGGAAAAGAAACAATATCAGGCGACCCTCGCCGATTTGAACAGCAAGGCTAAGCAGATCGACGCCGAGCACAAGAACGAGCAGACGCGGATTACGAGTGAATACACAGGCCGCGAAAAGCAATTGAAGGCGAGCAATAGCGAAGCGGGAAAACGCATTGAAGTTCTGGATAGCAAGATCAAGTTGATCGCTCGCGAAAGAGACGACAACAACAGCAAACTATTGACGGCAACGGGGCCGGCGAAGGTCGAACTGGAGAAGAAGAATGTAAGTCTCAATAACGAGATTGTCGCCGATGAAACGGAAAAGTCAGGACTGAACTGCCTGAAGGTTCCGGTTCCAGATGAGCAGATCGACATCCTCAAACAACAATCCAGGCTGTGAGAACGATCATGCTAAAGCCATTATTGTGCGTTACCGTCATCGCTATGGCTATTTCGCTCGGTGGCTGTGCGACCCGCATCGTCGTGCCGCCTGCGCCCGGATGTCCCGTTCCAGCATCGCTCGTCGAGGAATGCCCCAAGCCGGCAGTGCTTGAAGATGGTATAAATTATGGCGATTTGCTCTTGAAACAGCAGTCGGATCGCCGCAGTCTGGAACTCTGCGCATCGAATCAGCGCGCGCTCAAACGACTGGTCGCAGAATGCAAGGCCGAACTGGAACGGTACAACGCTTCCCTGCAGCGTTAGGACGGCTTGCAACCCTTACAGCGCGATCGGTACCGGTTGCACATGCCAGACATCGCGATTGTATTCGGCGATGGCGCGATCCGATGAAAACTTGCCGAGTCGCGCCGTGTTGAGGATCGACATTCTGGTCCACCGCGTCGGGTCTCGATAAGCGTCGGCGACGGCTTTCTGGCAGTCGATGTAGGACTGGTAGTCGGCGAGCAGCATGAATTCGTCACGATTGGTGAGGCTTTCCAGGAGCGGCTTGAACAGCGCCGGGTCGCCATGCGAGAACAGTCCGTGGCTGATCAGGTCGACAACCTCTTTCAGCTCCGGGTTGCCTTGATAAATCTCCCACGGCCGATAGCCCTCGGCCCACACCCGGCCAACTTCCTCGGTATTGAGGCCGAAGAGAAAGAAGTTTTCAGCGCCAACCTCGGTGCGGATCTCCACGTTGGCCCCATCCATCGTGCCGATGGTCAGCGCCCCATTCAGCGAAAACTTCATGTTGCCGGTGCCGGAGGCTTCCTTGCCGGCAGTCGATATCTGTTCCGAGAGATCGGCGGCGGGATATATCTGCTGTGCGACCTTGACGTTGAAGTTCGGCACGAACACTACTTTGAGGCGCCCGGCCACATCCGGGTCGTGGTTGACGACTGCGGCAACCGCATTGATCAACTTGATGATCAGCTTGGCGGCGAAATAACCCGGCGCTGCCTTGCCGCCAAAGATGAAGGTGCGCGGCACCATATCGGCCGACGGGTTCTGCTTGATGCGGTGGTAGAGCGTGACGATGTGCAGGACGTTGAGGTGTTGCCGCTTGTATTCATGAATGCGCTTGGCCTGGATGTCGAACAGGCTGCCGGGATCCACGACGATGCCGGTGTGGCGGCGGATGTAAGCAGCCAGACGATGCTTGTTGTCGGCCTTGACGGCCCGCCAGCGCTCCTGAAATGGTGCGTCATCGACGTACGGCTCGATATCGCGGAGCCGTGACAAGTTCCGCTCCCAGCAGTGACCGATGGTTTCCGACAGGAGCGAGGCCAATTGCGGATTGCCGCGCACCATGAAACGGCGGGGTGTCACACCGTTGGTCTTGTTATGAAATTTCTCCGGCCACAGGTCATGAAAATCGCGCAACGTGGTATCGGACAGGAGGCGTGTGTGCAGTTCGGCGACACCGTTGATGGCGAAGCTGCCGACGCAGGCGAGGTAGGCCATGCGCACATAGCGAGGGCCGCTCTCTTCGATGATCGACATGCGCACGACCCGCTCCGAGTCGTGCAGGAAGCGGCGGCGGACTTCGTCGAGGAATCGCGAATTGATCTCGTAGATGATTTCGAGGTGGCGCGGCAACAGGCTCTGGAAGAGCGGAATCGGCCACTTCTCGAGCGCTTCCGGGAGCAGGGTATGGTTGGTGTAGGCGAAGGTGCGACGCGTGATGTCCCAGGCGATCTCCCAGTCGAGATCGTTTTCATCGACCAGCAGGCGCATCAGTTCGGCGACGGCCAGCGCCGGGTGGGTATCGTTCAACTGGACGACGAATTTTTCGTGGAAACTTTCGAGGCCATGACCGTTGGTCCTGTAGATGCGGATCATGTCCTGCAACGAGCACGAAACGAAGAAGTGCTGCTGGATCAGGCGCAGGCGCTTGCCGATCTCCGGCTCATCGTTTGGGTAAAGGACTTTGCTGATCGTTTCGGACCGGACTTTGTGGTGCACGGCGCCGTAATAGTCGCCACGATTAAAGGCACGGAAATCGAATGAAACCGGCGCTTCGGCGCTCCACAGGCGCAGCAGGTTGGCTTTATTGACGCCGTAACCCAGAACTGGCGTGTCGTTGGCCACGCCGCGAATGACTTCGCCCGGCACCCATGTCACCCGCAGCTTGCCTTGGCCGTCGCTGTGGTGATCGGTGTGACCACCGATCTTGACATCGAAACAGGTGCGCGATCGGCGCACTTCCCAGGGGTTGCCATGACGCAGCCAGGTGTCGGTGACTTCCTGCTGCCAGCCATCGTGCAATACCTGGTCGAAAATGCCAAATTCATAACGAATGCCATAACCGATGGCCGGTATTTCCAGCGTTGCCAGAGAATCCATGAAGCAGGCGGCCAGCCGCCCAAGTCCGCCGTTGCCCAGTCCGGGCTCCTCTTCCTGTTCCAGCAGCACCTCCAGATCCAGTCCCAGTTCGGCCATCGCCTGGCGGGCCGGTTCAAAGATGCCGAGATTGATGAGATTGTTGCCGAGCTGCGGACCGGGCAGGTATTCGGCGGAAAGATAGCAGACGGTCCGGCACTGCTCCTGTTTGTGGGCCTGGGCGGTGCGCACGAACCGATGCAGCATGCGGTCGCGCACCGTATTGGCCAGGGCTAGGAACTGATCGATGCTAGTGGAGGCCTCGAGCGAGCGTCCCTGTACGTAGAACAGATTGTCGAGGAAGGCACGTTTGATGGCATCGCAGCCGAGGCCGGTGCGGGTGCGCTCGTATTCCGTGGCGGGGATGACGAGCGGCTTATTTTCGTTCATGGCTTTCATCCGTTGCGGGTCTCAATGAACATCGATCAGTAGGGCCAGGTCCAGTCGTTTGCTTCTGGCAGGTCCACGCCAAATTCATAAGCGTAGTGGCGGCAGCGGATCTGCTGGTCGAGCAATCTGCCCTTCACTTGGGCACCCGCCACGCGCAGTGTCGGGATGCGGTCGATGACGTCGATGGCCAGACTGAAGCGATCGATTTCATTCTGGATCGCGAGCTCCAGCGGCGTATTGATGCTGCCTTTTTCCTTGTAGCCACGCACATGCATGTTCTTGTGGTTGGTACGGCGGTAGGCCAGTCGATGGATGAGCCACGGGTAGCCGTGGAAGTTGAAGATTACCGGTTTGTCGAGCGTGAATAGGCTGTCGAAGTCCTTGTCGGACAGACCGTGCGGATGTTCGGAACGCGGCGCAAGCTTGTAAAGATCGACGACGTTCACGAAGCGAACCTTGAGGTTCGGAAAATGTTCGCGCAGCAGCACGGTGGCCGCCAATGCCTCCTTGGTCGGAATGTCGCCGGCGCAGGCCATCACCACATCGGGTTCGACACCGTCGTCGCTGCTGGCCCAGTCCCAGATGCCGATTCCCTTGGTGCAATGCAGTACGGCGGCATCCATGTCGAGGTACTGCAGGTGCTTCTGTTTGTCGCAGACGATGACATTGATGTAGTCGGTGCTGTTGAGGCAATGGTTGGCGACGGACAGCAGGCAATTGACGTCTGGTGGCAAGTAGATGCGCGTGACCTCGGGGCTCTTGTTCACTACCAGGTCGAGAAAGCCTGGATCCTGGTGGGTAAAGCCGTTGTGGTCCTGTCGCCAGACGGTCGAGGTGATGAGCAGGTTGAGAGACGACACCGGGGCACGCCAAGGCACGTCCCTGGACATCGCCAGCCACTTGGCATGCTGGTTGAACATGGAGTCGATCACATGGACAAAGGCCTCGTAGGTAGAGAAAAACCCGTGCCGGCCGGTCAATAAATAGCCTTCGAGCCAGCCTTCCAGGGTGTGCTCGGAGAGCATTTCCATCACCCGCCCGTCAGCCGCGAGTTCGCCGCCGTCGGTGTCCTCGGGCTGCAGGTCGGCCAGCCAGGTTTTCTTGCTCACCTGGTAAATGTCATCGAGCTTGTTCGATGCGTTTTCATCCGGCCCGAAGACACGGAAGTTCGTCATGTTCTTGCGCATGATGTCGCGGAGAAACTTGCCCAGCGGGCGGGTGTTCTCCGCAGTGACTTTGCCGGGGCCGGCAAACGTCGCGGCGTATTCGCGGAAATCCGGCAGCCGCAAGGCTTGACGTATCAGCCCGCCGTTGGCATGCGGGTTGGCGCTCATGCGCCGTGTTCCCTTCGGCGCGAGCGCCGCGAGTTCGGGGATGAGCCGACCATTAGGGTCGAAGAGTTCTTCGGCCCGATAGCTTTGCAGCCATTCGAGGAGTTTCCTGAAGTTCGTGTCGTTGCTCTTCGCGTCGGCAATGGGCACTTGATGCGAACGCCAGGTCCCCTCGACCTGATGACCGTTGACTTCTTTCGGCCCGGTCCAGCCCTTGGGGCTGCGCAACACGATCATCGGCCAGCGCGGCCGACTGGCCTGACCACTGGAACGCGCTTCTTGCTGCAGTCGGCGTATTTCCAGGACGCAGCGTTCGAGCGTCTCGGCCATTTGCCGGTGCATGACGAGCGGATCGGAACCTTCGACAAAGTAGGGCGTCCAGCCGTAGCCCTGGAAGAGCGCTTCGAGTTCGTCGTGGGAGATGCGCGCCAGAATTGACGGGTTGTTGATCTTGTAGCCGTTGAGATGCAGGATCGGCAGTACGGCGCCGTCGCGCAGCGGGTTGAGAAACTTGTTGGAGTGCCATGAGGTGGCGAGCGGCGCGGTTTCCGCCTCGCCGTCGCCAACCATGACAGTGACCAGCAAGTCGGGATTGTCGTAGGCAGCGCCAAAGGCATGGGAGATGCTGTAGCCAAGTTCGCCGCCTTCGTGGATCGACCCCGGCGTTTCCGGCGTGCAATGGCTGCCTATGCCACCGGGAAAGGAGAATTCCTTGAAGAACTGGCGCAGCCCGTCTTCGTCCTCGCCCTTGTTCGGATAGACCTCGCTATAGGTGCCTTCGAGGTACACCGGTGCCAGCACGCCCGGTGCGCCGTGCCCCGGTCCGGCCAGGAAAATCGCGTTCAGATCGTACTTGTTGATGAGCCGGTTCATGTGCACGTAGCTGAAGGCAATGCCCGGACTCGCACCCCAGTGACCCAGCAGTCGATCTTTGATGTGCTCGGGTTTGAGCGGCTGGCGCAGCAGCGGGTTGTCGCGCAGGTAGATCATGCCCGCCGCGATGTAGCAGCAGGCGCGCCAGTAGGCGTCAATGCGAGACAGTTCTTCTGGCGAAGAAGTAACGGGTTGATTCATGTTGTGCTTTCCCTTGTGGATGTGAAGTCAAACGGGTCGCCGAGTTGAATGAATCGAGGTAATGATAGTTTTCTTTTCACGCAAGGCGACCACTCATGGCCGCAACAATAGCGTGGCCTGCCAAGAACTCCAAATGTGTTCAGCAATTTCTGGCCGGGCCATGGTGCGCAAAATCTCGCAATCCAGGCGGCTGTACTTGGTGGAGACATCAGGCTGAGCACGTAAGGCGCGATATCGATATCCTTGCGCGATGTCATTTTTGGAATGGCTGCGCCATGCTGTCAGTCGACAATCTGTGCAAGACCCTCCCAGCGCCAAATGGGATGCGGACGATGAAGGAGCCGGGGTTGCCGACACGGCAACTGCTCGCCGGAGTCAATTTCTCCATCGCACCCGGCGAACTGGTTGCGCTGGTTGGCGAATCGGGCAGCGGCAAGACCACGTTGCTCAATTTGATCGCCGGCCTAGAGCGTCCCGATTCCGGTAGCATCCGGCTCGATGACATCGAGATTACCGGGCTGGATGACGATGCAGCGGCGATATTGCGCCGACATCGCTTCGGTTTCGTTTTCCAGGCTTTTCATATCCTGCCGCACCTTACCGTCAGCCAGAATGTAGCGCTACCGTTGTGGCTGATTCGCCATGGTGAAGCGGATTCTGCCAAGCGTATTCGCGAATCCCTCGCCAGCGTCGGCCTGGCTGACCGTGCCGACAGCTGGCCGCGCGAACTATCCGGAGGCGAATTGCAGAGAATCGCCGTGGCTCGCGCAATGATCCACCGGCCGCGCTTGCTGCTGGCCGACGAGCCGACCGGCAACCTCGACTCGGACAACGCCGATCGGATACTGGCCCTGCTCGCCACCTCGGTGCGGTCAGTGGGCGCGATGGGTCTGCTGGTCACGCATTCGCGCAGTGCCGCGGCGCTCGCCGATCGCGCCTTGATGCTCGGCCGAGACGGAACGCTCGCGCCATTTCCGACCAGATGACCACGATCCTGCGCGGTATTGCGCCCGACCAACTGCTGCGCATCTTCGCCGCGCCGCTGTTGCGTCGGCCGGGCCGCGCGCTGCTGCTGGTGCTGGCCATTGCCCTTGGAGTGGCCCTTGGCGTCGCTGTCGGCACCATCAATAACTCGGCGCTCAGCGCCTTCTCCGGTGCGCTGCGCACCGTCGCCGGTGCTGCCGATGCGCAAGTTACTGGAGGGCGGGATGGCTTTGATGAAAATCTCTACGGCCAGATAGCGCGGCGATCTGATGTCGAATGGGTTTCTCCGGTGGTCGAAATCGATGCCCGTCTGGCAGGTAGAGATACCAGCTTGCAATTACTTGGAATCGATTCGCTGCGCGCCTGGCGCGTACAACCTGCAATGCTGCCGGCATCGCAGGAAAAAATCATGACAATCGTCAAAGTGGCAGTGACTTTGGACTGCTCGTCGAAGACACCGTGGCACTGACCCCGGCAGCAGCCCAAGCCCTGGGCGTGGCCGTCGGAGACCGCCTGCGCCTGGTCTCCGGCAGTGAAACCGTCGAACTCAATGTCATTGCCTTGTTGCCCGGCGTTGGCGGTAGTCAGCAATTGGCCGTCGCCGACATTGCCACAGTGCAATCACGTTTTCACCGCCTTGGTCGACTCTCACGACTTGATTTGATCTTTGCGCCTGACCAATCGGCGAGCGCAGTCCTCGCCGCAATTGCAGGGGTCTTGCCGGCCGGAGTGGCAATTGCGCCGGTTGACGAAGTCGAGGCCCGCGCCGAGCGGCTGTCACGCGCTTATCGCGTAAACCTGACGCTGCTGGCCCCGATGGCGCTGGTCACCGGCGCATTCCTGGTTTTCTCCGTACAAGCCGCGAGCATCGTTCGGCGCCGCTCGGAACTGGCGTTCTTGCGCGCTCTTGGCATGACGCGTCGCGAACTGCTTGGCGGCTTGCTCACCGAAGCGGCGACGGTCGGCATCGTCGGTAGTCTGCTTGGCCTGGCCGCCGGGCTGGCGCTTGCCGCGCTGGCGTTGCATGTGATCGGTGGCGATCTGGGCGCCGGATTTTTCCGCGGCGGCACGCCGACGTTGGTCATCGAGCCGCTGCAGCTAGGCATCCAGTTGTTGCTTGGCGTCGCTGCTGCCTTGGCCGGTGCCTGGCTGCCGGCACGCGAAGCGGCGTCGACGCCACCGGCGCTGGCGTTGAAGGCCGGCGACGACGAGCGGGCGCTGACGCTGCTTGACCGCAAGGCGCCCGGGCTGATTTGCCTTGGTGTGGGGTCCAGCGCACTGCTGCTGCCGCCGATTGCCGACCTGCCGCTCGGCGCTTACGCCGCCATAGCTCTGTGGCTGGCCGGCAGCGTGCTGCTCCTGCCGCAGTTGGCCCGGTCCCTGTTTGCCAGCCGTTTGTTCGCGCGGGTAGCGGCCAGTCGCGGTCCGGCGCGGCGCCTTGCCATTGCGCAATTGCGCGGCGCGCCGGGGCTGACATCGATCGGTACTGCCGGCGTCGTCGCTGCCACTGCGGTGGCCGCAGCAATGGCCATCATGGTCGGCTCCTTCCGCCATTCGGTAGATCAATGGCTCGCCGCCGTGTTGCCGGCCGAGCTTTATGTAAGGGTATCGCGTGGCGCCGAAGCGGGGTTCCTCGATGTCCCCACGCAACGGGCATTGACCAATGTCCCGGGCGTCGCCAGGGTCGACTTCATCCGCCAGAGCAGCTTGCTGCTGAAGGCTGATCTACCTCCGGTCGCGCTGATCGCCAGACCACAAAAAACGGCGCCGGCAAGCCTCGTTGGCGGGCAGGTTACCGATGATTCCGGCAAGTATGACTTGCCGGTCATCTGGGCTTCGGAAGCGATGGCCGACCTGTACGGTTGGCGCGTCGCGCAACGCGTCACGCTGCCCATTGGCGGTAAGGCGCAGGATTTTCTGGTCGGTGGTTTCTGGCGCGACTATTCGCGTAGCTTCGGCGCGATCATCATCGATCTGGATCAGTATCGCCACCTCGCCAATGACGAGTTGGCGAACGATGCGGCCTTGCATCTGGCATCCGGCGAACAGGCGGCGGAAGTCATGGAAAGGCTGCGGCAGCTGCCCGCCGGCGATGTGCTCGATGTGGCTGACGCGAGCGAGATTCGCGGCAAGAGCCTGGCGATTTTCGACCGCACCTTTGCCTTGACCTACGCGCTGGAAGCGGCGGCGGTACTCATCGGATTGGCTGGCATTGCTGCCAGCTTCAGCGCAATGGCCGCCGGGCGCCTGCGCGAGTTCGGCATGCTCGCGCATTTTGGCCTGACGCACCGCGACCTGCGCCGGCTAATCGGCATCGAAGCGGCCATTACCACCGGTCTTGGTATCGGCGTCGGCATGCTGCTCGCCTTTGCGATTGCGCTGGTGCTCATCCATATCGTCAATCGCCAGTCGTTCCATTGGAGTATGGATTTGCAAATTCCCTGGCTGGCACTGGCCGGCTTCGGGCTGTCGATGCAGCTCGCCGCCGTGATTGCCGCCATCGGCGCGGCGCGGCAGGCGCTTGGTTCGCGGGCGATTCGTGCCGTACGTGAGGACTGGTGAGCATGTCTGGATTGCGCTGGTTTCTTTTATGGTTCATTTCCCTGACGTGGAATTGCGCGTCGGCAGAAACAATCTATCCTGCCGTGCGACCGGGAATCTCATTGGCCTTCCCCGTGGACTTTGGCGCCCATCTGCAATTTCGGATCGAGTGGTGGTATCTCACCGGCTGGCTCGACCAGGAGAAGTCGGCACCGCTGGGTTTTCAGCTGACTTTCTTTCGTCTGCGGCCGGGTTTGCAAGAGAACAATCCATCGTCATTTGCACCAAGACAGCTCATCATGGCTCACGCCGCCATCTCCGACCCGGTGCTTGGCCGGCTGCGCAGCGCCGAAAAGAGCGCCAGAGCGGGTTTCGGCATCGCCACGGCTGAAATCGGTGATACGTCGGTCGGCATCGATGACTGGTCATTGCGTCGCGAGGCTGGCGCGTATGTCGCACGCGTCCGCAGTGAAGCGCTTTCCTACGAACTCACGGCGACGCCAAGCATCGCGCCGGTCCTTCAAGGCGAAAACGGCTTCAGCCGCAAGGCACCCGATCCGCACCATGCCAGCTACTATTACTCGCAGCCGCAGCTGGATGTGCGCGGCTGGGTCGATGAGGACGGCAAGCGTCTTGAGGTTTCTGGGCGAGCTTGGCTCGATCACGAATGGTCGAGTGAAATGCTGCCGGCCGAGGCGGCGGGCTGGGATTGGCTAAGCGTCAATCTGCTCGATGGCGGGGCCTTGATGGCATTCCGCATCCGCGGCAAGACAGGCGACGTCTTGTGGGCCGGCGGCAGCGCGCAGACACCCGGGCAGGCGCCGCAGATCCTCGCTCCCGCAGACATCATGTTTACACCGCTGCGGCGCTGGCACTCTGGGCGGAGCGGCGCTGACTATCCGGTCGAAATGACCGTTCGTGCCGGCAAGAGGCTGCTCCATCTCGTACCACTGATGGACGATCAGGAACTCGATTCGCGACGTTCTACGGGCACTGCGTACTGGGAAGGCGCGGTTCGCGCTCTGGGCGAAGACCACCGCGAAATTGGTCGGGGCTATCTTGAACTCACCGGATATGCCGGCAGGTTTTCGATGCAGTAGGGCACAGCCAATTTCAAGCCGTTCCGCCCTTGGCATCGGCAAACCGGCGCTAATGCAGGTGACGCGGCACCGAGGCTTCCTGCTCCGGCAGTTCTGCATGCACCGGTTCGCCTTCCGCATTGGGATAGAGCGGTGCGCCGCAATCATCGCAATATTCGAGGGGCAGGCGATGGTCGAGCAGAATCACTTCTCCGACTCCGGCTTCGCGGAGGACGGATTCGATTTGCGCCGGCGTTTCGGTGACATCGTCCTCGGCCTCGAGCATTGGCCAGACGATGCCATGCACCACTTCGGCGGCATCGTTTAACGTGAACCCGATGCGGTATTCCTCAAGTTGGCGGTCATAATAAGGCGCGACGATGGCGCGCAGCTTGGCGCTGTCCACGTTGAGCGTCGTGTTGAGAAACGCGACAGAAGCGCGCACCGAATAGGGTCGCGAAGCGCGGTCGGCTTCCCGGCAGGCGGCGTGATATGCCTGCGGCAACAACGCTTCCATGGCGCAGGCAGTGAGCAGCGGGCGCACGGCTTCGCCGCCTTGGGCGCGCCAGTGCTTGACCACGTCATTGCGATTGACGTCATCTTCCTGCCAGCGAAACATCGGCTCGCCGTGTGCCGCGACGACCACACCGAGAACGTAGCGCGTGTCCGACAGAAAATTATGCGTTTCCGGCATCTTGTTGGCATCGACATGGAAATCGCGTCCATGCAGCGCCGCCTTGGTGAGCTTTTCCATCAGCGCGGCTGTCTCGCAATAGCCCTGCGGCAATTGGTCGGGACTGAACAGAAAGTCGGCCAGCCCTAGACGCGTATCGGCCGCCAGCACATGCGCTTGCAGCTGGACGCGGGTGTCTGTGAGGTGCGCTGCGCCGATTTCGCCGGCGGGAATCGAGTAGCGCGACCAGGCGAGTAGCGGTGCAGCAATCAGCAGGACGTCGAATTCGCCGCCGGCGGTGGTCTGCCGACGACTCTCGGCCCGCGCTTCGATCATGTCGGCGAGTTCGTCATAGGCGCGCGCGCCAAGGGCATACAGTTGATCGAGCGCGGCATCGATCGACTCGTTGTCGTTGTCCGCCAGGAGGCGATCGACGATGCTGGCCAGCTTGGCCTCCAAACCAGATCGGGCGCTGCCGAACCAGATCGCTCACA
>CAISUK010000033.1 GCA_903888645.1 uncultured Pseudomonadota bacterium
GCGATGGCCTGCGCCAGTTGGATCGGCGTGTAGGCGTTGTAGCCTTGGCCGATGCCGATCGAAACGGTTTCGCCGGCATACCACTTTTGCTGCTCCGGCTTCTTGAAGCGTTGCTGTTTCCATTCCTGCGATGGCAGCACGCCCTTCGACTCGCCATCGATATCGACGCCGGTGACCTGACCGAAACCGAACTGGCCCATGAACTCGGAAATGTTGTCGATGCCGAGGTCGGTGGCCAGCATGTAATAGTAGGTATCGCAGGAAGCAACAATCGACTTGTACATGTCCACACTGCCGTGGCCACCCTTCTTGTCGTCGCGGAACTGGTGGCCGCCGAACATGTAATAACCCGGATCATGGATGACCTGCTCCGGCCGCCGCTTTCCGTAAGTGAGCCCGGCCAGCGCCATGTAAGGCTTGAAGGTGGAACCGGGCGGATAGGCGCCGTTGAGGGCGCGGTTGATCATCGGTTTGTCGGCGGAAGTATTGAGCTGTTCCCAGTCCTGGGGGCTGATGCCGTCGACGAACAGGTTGGGATCGTAGTTGGGCACCGAGACGAGGGCCAGGATGCCGCCATTGTTTGGATCGATCGCCACCAAGGCGCCGCGGTTGGTGCCGAAAGCTTTTTCCGCGACTTCCTGCAGCTTGGCATCGATCGTCAGGGTCAGGTTGTTGCCGGCAACCGGCGCTGTTCGCGCCAGGGTTCGCACCGCGTGACCGCCGGCATCGACTTCCACTTGCTCGAAACCGGATACGCCATGCAGATCGAACTCGTAACGCTGCTCGAGGCCGCTCTTGCCGAAGTGCTCGGTGCCCCGATAGTTGGCATCGGCTTCGTGCTCGTCGATCTTGTCAAGATCGCTGTCGGTGATGCGGCCGATATAGCCGAGCAGGTGCGAAGCAAAGCTGCCAGCCGGATACTGGCGAAACAGCCGCGCCTTGATGTCTACGCCGGGGAAGCGAAAACGATTGGCGATGAACTTGGCCACCTCCTCGTCGGTAAGTCGGGTGCGGATCGGCAGCGATTCAAAGTTCTTGGTTTCCTCTAGCAGTTTGCGAAAACGCTTGCGATCCTTGGTCTGCACCTCGATGACCTCGGCCAGGCCGTCGATGGTCTTTTCCAGATCGCCCGCCCTGGCCGGCGTGATCTCCAGGGTATATGCCGAATAGTTGCGCGCCATGACGACACCATTGCGGTCGATGATGAGACCGCGATTGGGCACCACCGGCACCAGGGAAATACGATTTTCCTCGGCCCGGGTCTGGTAATACTCGTGCTGGACTACCTGTAGCCAGATGAAACGGGCGAACAGCAAGGCAAAGGCAAATAGCGCAAAGCCACCGGCGACTCCCAGGCGGCTGCGGAAACGATCCAGTTCCTCCTGCGGATTCTTGAATTCCATCAGCGAGCGGTGAGGAGCGAGGAGTGATGAGTGAGGGGTTGAAAGGCGTTGCTGCTGCCACGCCTCTCGATCCAGTCACACCCCTCCGGGTGCGGTTGGTGGTACCCCTGACTCCTCACCCCTGGCTCCTCACTCAGATAGGCCGATTCTCGTCCCGCTCGACCGGCCGGAACTGCGGGATCAGCAGCAAATAGGTGAGCGGATGCCAAAGCAGTGCCGCCACTAAGCTCGACGCGAAATAGAGAAATCCGGGGAAATCGGCGCCACCGACCATGCGTGTCGTGAGCATCAGCAACTGCGTTCCCAACAATAACGGCAGCACGTGCAGGGCCTGCTGCTGCAACGGAAACCACAGAATGCGCCGCGCCAGCCCGGCTGCGGCAAAGGCCAGCAGCACATAAGCCAGCGCGTGCTGCCCCATGACGCTGCCATCAGCAACATCCATCGCTACGCCGAGCACGAAGGCAGCGCCCATGCCGACCCGCAGCGGTTCGCGGACACACCAGAAAGCCAGGGTCAGCGCGATCCAGTCGGGCAGAAACGGCATTCGCCCGACCGGAATGAGGTTGAGGAACAGGGCAAAGGTGAAACTGATGGCGATAAACCAGCCCTTGACCGGTAGCAGGATGCGGCGCGAAGAATGGGTCGGTTGCATTTAGTGGTCTGCCTTGCGCGTCCTGTGGCCCTTCGCGGGCTTGTCCTTGCGTTCCTCGTTGTCCGCTGGCGGCGGCGCTTCCGTCACCACACGTTTGCCCAGCACCAGCACCATACCGTGACGCTCGATGCCGGCCAGCGGTTCGCAAACGATGCGGGCAAAGCCAAACGCCGTATCGCGCTCGACACGCGCCACCTTGGCCACAGGCAAGCCAGGCAGGTAGATGCCATCGAGCCCGGAAGTCACCAGCTGGTCGCCTTCCTGGATTTCCGCGTTGGCGGCGAGAAAGCGCAGTTCCAGCGATCCGGCGCCGGCGCCGGCAAGGACGGCACGCAGCCCGTTGCGCATGACTTGGACAGGAATGGCCTGATCCTTGTCGGTCAGCAGCGTGACTTCACTGGTCAGCGGAAAAACACGGGTGACCTGGCCAACCACGCCAATGTCATCGATGACTGCCTGGCCGGCGACAATGCGGTCGTTAATGCCCTTGTCGATGATCACACGGCGCGAAAACGGGTCGCGCGCCGCGTAGAGAATTTCGGCCACGCGACCTTCGGCCGGCTGCCGGTCTTTCATGTCGAGCAGGGCGCGGAGGCGCTGGTTCTCCAACTCGAGGTGCTCCTGGCGCAGCAGCAAATTGGCGGTAGCCAGTTGCCGCTGGCGCAGCTCCGCATTGTCTTGCTGCAAAGTCGAGATGCTGCTGAAATAGCCGCCAAAATCATTGAGCATGTCCACCGGAAGAAAACCGGCGCGTTGCAGCGGATAGGTAACTGTGGCCAAGGCCAGCCGCGCCCATTCCAGGGTGCGAAAGCGCAGATCGACCACCACCAGTGTCAATGAAATTGCCACGAAGAAGACGAGCCGCGCCAGCGGCGCCGGACCGCGCTTGAAAAACGGTGGCGGCTGGTGGCCGACGACGGACATCACGAGGGGATCGCCTACTCCAATGACAAGGTGTCAGCCGACACCTTAACGCCCTTCGTAACTATTCGTTCGCAAAAATACTGCCGAGTTTGTCCATCTTCTCGAGTGCCAAGCCGGAACCGCGAACCACGCAAGTCAGTGGATCGTCGGCAACCAGCACCGGCAAACCGGTCTCCTCGGCCAGCAGGCGATCAATATCGCGCAATAGCGCGCCCCCGCCGGTCAGCACCATGCCCTTGTCGGCGATATCGGCGCCCAGTTCCGGCGGCGTTTGCTCAAGGGCGATCTTGACCGCACCGACGATCTGGTTCAGCGGATCGGTCAAAGCCTCGAGGATTTCGTTACTGGAGATGGTGAAGCTGCGCGGAATGCCCTCGGCCAGATTGCGCCCCTTGACTTCCATTTCTTTGACTTCGGAACCAGGGAAGGCGGAACCGATTTGCTTCTTGACGGATTCGGCAGTGGTTTCGCCGATAAGCATGCCGTAATTGCGGCGAATGTAATTGATGATGGCTTCATCGAATTTGTCGCCGCCGACGCGTATCGATCCGGCATAGACCATGCCACCGAGCGAGATCACGCCAACTTCGGTGGTGCCACCGCCAATATCGACGACCATGGAACCGGTCGCATCCGACACCGGCATGCCGGCGCCGATGGCCGCCGCCATGGGCTCTTCGATCAGGTAGACCTGCGAGGCACCAGCGCCCAGTGCCGATTCGCGAATGGCCCGGCGTTCGACCTGGGTGGAACCGCACGGCACGCAGATGATGATGCGCGGCGATGGCGAGAAGAGGCGCGAGTCATGAACCCGCTTGATGAACTGCTTGAGCATCTGCTCGGTGACTGTAAAGTCGGCAATGACCCCGTCCTTCATCGGCCGAATGGCAGTAATGTTGCCGGGCGTCTTGCCGAGCATTTCCTTGGCGGCGGCACCAACCGCCTGGATGGTTTTCTTGGCGTTGGGGCCGCCTTCGGTACGAATGGCGACGACCGAAGGTTCGTCGAGGACAATGCCCTTGCCACGCACGTAGATCAGAGTGTTGGCGGTACCGAGGTCAATGGCAAGGTCATTGGAGAAATAGGAGCGAAAAAAGCTGAACATCGGGATTTCCAGGTTGGGGACGGCCCTGTGCAGCGGCCTGAGCAATGCGCCCCATTCGGGCATTGGGGCGATAAAGCCGCTTATGATACCCTAATGCGCCTAGCGAATTAAGTCCCGGATCGATCAGCAAATGTCTCTAAACCCCGACGAAGTGCGGCGCATCACCCGGCTGGCGCGAATTGAATTGTCACCCGCCGAGGTTGAACAAACGATGGACCAGCTAAACGCTGTTTTCGGCCTGATCGAGCAGCTCAAAGCGGCCGATACCATTGGCATTCAGCCGATGGCGCACGCCGTCGATGTCAGCCAGCGTCTCCGCGAGGATCGCGTTACCGAAACTGATCGGCACATCGATTTCCAGAAAATTGCGCCCGATACGGAAGCCGGACTGTACCTGGTGCCGAAGGTGATCGAATGATTCATGCGTCGCTCAAGCAATTGGCTGCGGCGCTAACGGCGCGCAGGATTTCCAGCGTCGAACTGGCCACGCTGTTTCTCGACCGTATCGAGCGGCTCAATCCAAAGCTCAACGCTTTCATTACCGTGGATCGCGACAAGACCCTGGAGATGGCCCGCGCTGCCGACGCGCTGCGTGCCGCCGGTAGCGGGCAAGTCGCTCCGCTGAACGGCATCCCGCTGGCGCACAAGGACATTTTCTGTACCGAAGGTTGGCTCACCACCTGCGGCTCGAAGATCCTTTCCAACTTCGTCAGTCCCTATGACGCCCACGTGGTTGCGCAGCTCAAGTTGGCTGGCATGGTGACGCTGGGGAAATGCAACATGGATGAGTTCGCGATGGGCTCGTCGAACGAGACGTCCTGGTTCGGGCCGGTGAAAAATCCCTGGAACACGGCGCTGGTGCCGGGCGGCTCATCGGGCGGCTCGGCGGCGGCGGTAGCGGCACGACTAGCGCCGGTCGCCACCGGCACCGATACCGGCGGCTCGATCCGGCAACCAGCGGCATTGTGCGGCCTGACCGGGCTGAAGCCGACCTATGGCGTCGTTTCCCGCTACGGCATGATCGCCTTCGCCTCGAGCCTCGACCAAGCCGGACCGATGGCCAGAAGCGCAGAGGACTGTGCCTTGCTGCTCAACGCCATGGCCGGCTTCGATGCTCGCGACTCGACGTCGTTGGAGCGTGCTGCAGAGGATTACGCACGCGATCTGGATAAGCCGCTCAATGGTCTCCGCATCGGCCTGCCCACGGAGTTTTTTGCCGAGGGAATGTCGGCCGACGTGCGCACTGCCGTCGAGGCGGCCCTCGACGAATACCGCAAGCTGGGTGCCGTCACGGTAGAAGTCAGCCTGCCTAATTCCGGCCTGTCGGTGCCGGCCTATTACGTCATTGCACCAGCCGAAGCCAGTTCCAACCTGTCGCGTTTTGACGGCGTCCGTTATGGCTACCGCGCGCCCGAATATGGCGACCTCACCGACATGTACGCTAAGAGCCGCGCGCAGGGTTTTGGCGCCGAAGTCAAGCGGCGCATCCTCATAGGCACCTACGTGCTGTCGCATGGCTACTACGACGCCTACTATCTTCAGGCACAGAAAATCCGCCGCCTGATCGCCAACGATTTTGTCGAGGCATTCAAACACTGTGATGTCATCATGGGGCCGACTTCACCGACAGTGGCCTTCGCCTTTGGCGCCAAGAGCGCCGATCCGGTGCAGATGTATCTGTCCGACATATACACGATCTCCACCAACCTGGCGGGATTGCCCGGCATGTCGATCCCCTGTGGTTTGGGTGCCGGCGGCTTGCCGGTTGGGTTGCAGATCGTCGGCAATTATTTTGCCGAGGCGCAAATGCTCAACGTCGCCCATCGCTTCCAGCAGGCGACCGACTGGCACTTGCGCACTGCCGGGCTGTGCGAGTGACCTTGATGCGGGCGCCTCGCCGACTTACCGCAGCCGCCATCATGCTCGGCATGGCTGGCTGCACGACATTGCCGCCGCCACAAAAGGCACCGGAAAAACCTGTAGTGCGCTCGGAACCGCTGACGCGTCCGACGCCCCCGCCAGCGCCGGAAACTCCGGCAGTGAGCAGTGACTCGCCGCGCAGTCGCCAGGCTGCGGCGCGCAAGCAAGCGGCCCAACCCCGGCACCCGATCAACGTGCAAACGAGTTGCATTTTCCGCGATGAAACCGGCTACAACGGCCGGCTCGATCTGCTGGTGCGGGACGATGACGTTCGCAACTTGGATGCCGAAGTCAATGTGCCGAAGCACGGCAGCTGCCGTTTCGCGCTCAAGGATTTCCGCCAGAATGGCACCCGCGCCAGTATCGAACTGAACGGTTCCGGCAATCGTTGTGCGGTGCGCATGTGGGAACAGGGCACCCGTGTTTCCGTGGCCTTCAGCAATTGCGCGGTGCAGTGCAGCGGCGGTGCGCACGAATACTTGTGGCCGATTCTGGTCGACACCGGAAGCGGCCGTTGCTCTTGACAGAGGATACGATGGGACATTGGGAAGTGGTCATAGGGCTGGAAACACATGCCCAACTCAAGACGCAGTCGAAGATATTTTCAGGCGCAGCCACGACATTCGGTGCTGCGGCCAATGCCCAGGCCTGCGCCGTCGACATTGCCCTGCCGGGCGTGCTGCCGGTGTTGAACCGCGCTGCCGTCGAATGCGCCATCAAGTTCGGCCTCGCCGTCGGTGCGCAGATAGCGCCGCGCTCGATTTTTGCGCGCAAGAACTACTTCTATCCCGACCTGCCCAAGGGCTACCAGATCAGCCAGTTCGAGCTGCCGGTGGTCAGCGGCGGCAGTCTCTCGTTCCAGATCGGCCAGGGTGACAACCTGACGGAAAAGACCGTTCGCCTGACCCGTGCGCATCTGGAGGAAGACGCAGGAAAATCACTGCACGAGGATTTCCATGGCAAGACCGGCATCGACCTGAACCGCGCCGGCACGCCGCTACTGGAAATCGTCACCGAGCCGGACATGCGTTCGGCGGCCGAGGCCGTCGCCTATGCCAAAGTGCTGCACGCGCTGGTGCGCTGGATCGACATTTGCGACGGCAACATGCAGGAAGGCAGCTTTCGCTGCGACGCCAATGTCTCGGTGCGGCGCCTCGGCGAGCCGCTCGGCACACGTGCCGAGATCAAGAATCTGAACTCTTTTCGCTTCATCGAGGAAGCCATCAACTTCGAGGTACGCCGGCAGATCGAACGCATCGAAGACGGCGGCAAGGTGGTTCAGGAAACCCGTCTCTACGATCCCGATCGCAAGGAAACGCGCTCGATGCGCTCGAAGGAAGACGCCCAGGATTACCGCTACTTTCCCGATCCCGACTTACTGCCACTGGCGATTTCGCCGACCTGGATCGAGACCGTAGCGCAGTCGCTGCCGGAATTGCCTGCCGCGATGCGAGCGCGTTTCGCGCAGGCCTATGAGTTGTCCGCCTACGATGCCACGGCACTGACGGCGACGCGGGAGACCGCGCGTTACTTTGAGGAAGCCGTTGCCGCCGCCGGCCGGGCCAATGCCAAGCTCTGTGCAAACTGGGTGATGGGTGAATTGGCGGCGCGTCTCAACAAGGAATCGATCGACATCGATGCGGCGCCGGTTTCGCCGGCACAACTCGCCGGCTTGATCAACCGCATCGCCGACAACACGATCTCGAACAAGATTGGCCGAGATGTCTTCGATGCGCTATGGATTGGCGAGGGCAAAGATGCGGAAAGCATCATCGCTGCGCGCGGTTTGCAGCAGATTACCGACAGCAGTGCGATCGAAGCGATCATCGACGCGGTATTGGCCGCCAATCCCAAATCTGTCGAGGAATTCAGAGCCGGCAAGGACAAGGCATTCAACGCGCTGATCGGTCAGGCGATGAAAGCAACCAAGGGCAAGGCCAACCCGCAGCAAGTCAATGACCTGCTGCGAAAGAGGCTCGGTTAACCCGGAGAACGAAGATCAGCGTGGCTTTGCCGTTGTTTCTGCCGGCGGCGGTGACTGTGGCGGCGTTTTCCCTGCAGAACTACCACCGGTCAATTCGATATAGCGCTGCCGCTCGGCGTCAAACTTGGCCTTGACCTCGACGATTTCCTGCTTCCGTGCGGCCAGCGCTGCCTGCGTCGCTTCCAGATCCGATTTGTTGCTGCGAACCTGCCCTGCCAAGTCATCGGGCATCGGCTTCTTCTTGTAGAACTCGGCTTCCTTATCGAGCTGCTGCTTGCGCTTGAGCGCCTCTTCGGCCTTGTCCTGCGCCTGCTTGAGACCCTTCTCAAGATCAGCGACGGTCCGGTCACGCATGTAATCGATATCATCGACGCTGCCGTAGGTATCCAGCAACGCCCGGTTGCGTAGACGTTCCGCGGTCGCCAACTGCTCATCCTGCTTCTTGCGTTTCTGCTCGGCGTCGCGCTGCGCGCGCTGTTCCAGTGTCAGTGGCGCCTCGATTTCCTTGGTGCCTTTCTCGCTGATCTCGCGATAGGCACGACCATAACAAGCCGGCGGCAGAATGTCGCCACAGGCTTTGCGTCCATTGGCATCGGTGCAGCAGTACATGGTTGCCGCCGAGGCCGGCGCCGGTACGGCACAGATCAGGCACAGGGAAGTCGCCAGCAAGGCATTGCGCATTTTCATCTCAGGTTTCCTCTACACCGAATTGCTCGCGGTAACGGGCAACGGCCAGCAAATTACGTTCCAATTCCGGATGCCCGGAAAGATACCCGATCAGGTCGGACAGTGTGGCCACGGCGATCACCGGAATAGCGTAAGTCGCGATCACTTCCTGCACCGCCGACAAGCGGCCCTGACCACGCTCCTGTCGGTCGAGGGCGATGACAACCCCGGCCGGCTGGGCGCCGACGGCGCGTATGACCTCGACCGACTCACGCACGGAGGTGCCCGCAGAGATGACATCGTCGAGAATCAACACCTTGCCGGTCAGCGGCGAGCCAATTAGCGTGCCGCCTTCGCCATGGTCCTTGGCTTCCTTGCGGTTGTAGCA
>CAISUK010000034.1 GCA_903888645.1 uncultured Pseudomonadota bacterium
CCGCCGACTGCCTTGAGCAGCGTGGACTTGCCGCAGCCTGAGGGACCGAGCAGGATGAAACGGTCCCCTGTATGCACCTGGAAACTCACTTGGTGCGTCGCTGTGATCAGGCGCTCACTCGTCTTATACTGCAAAGTGACGTTGCGAACGTCGAGTAGAACGTTGCTCATCGGGAACGTTCAGCTACCTTGCAGAGCCTGGATGTCAGGAAAGAATAGGTCCTTCCAGCTAACCGGCTTGACCTTGATCGAACCAATCTTGAACAGGAAGTCGGTGTACTTGGTGATGTTCTTCGGCGTCTGGGTAAACTCGACCTGGGGATCGTTGAGCATTTTCAGAATATCCAGCACCGTATCCTTGTCATGCGAAGTTTTCAGATAAAACTCGGCAGCCGCCTTCTTGTCGCGGTTGATAGTGGCTGTTGCTTCCTCGAATGCAGCCAGGAAGGCTTGGTAGACCTTGGGATTGGCCTCGCGAAATTTTGTCGTGGCGTAAATCACGTTGAACGTAGCCGGTCCGCCGAGAACGTCATATGAATTCAGTACGGTATGGATGCCGGGCTTCTCGAGTTGCTGATACTGGAAAGGCGGCGCCGAGAAGTGGCCCGTTATTTCGCTTGATCCGGAGAGCAGCGCGGCTTGGCCGTCTGGATGGGAAAGACTAACGGTCAGCGCGTCGAGTTTGTTGTGCTGGCCCTCTCCGAATATCTTCTCAGCCGCCATCTGCAGTGTCACTGCCTGGATCGAGACCTTGGCCGCCGGTAAGGCGATCTTGTCCTTCTCGGTAAAGTCCTTGATCGTCTTGACGTTCGGATTGCGCGTGTTGAGATAGATGGGCATCGAATTCATGGCCGTCACCAGCTTGACCTCACTCGCCGTGCCGCGCGTTTTCGCCCACAAGGTTACGGCGGGAGCGACGCCGGCCGATGCAAAGTCGAGGCTGTTTGAGAGGAGGGCGTCGTTCATGACATTGCCGCCGGCAAACTTGGCCCACGTCACCTTGATGTCGCCCAGACCGGCGGCCTTGGCGTATTTCTCGATCAGCTTATTCTGTTCGACCAGCATCAGCGGCAGGTAACTGATACCGTACTGCTGTGCAACACGAACTTCAGTGGTTTCGGCCTGCGCCGGGAAGGTTGCACCGAACAGCGTAGTGGCGGTCAGGAGGATCAGCGCGATATTTCTTGGCAGCATTTTGTATTCACCATATGTTTGTCTAGAAATCGTTGAGGGCAAAGAGCAAGCCTGCTGCGGTAGCGAAACCGCAGGAAATCACGAACAAGTTCTTCTGGAATTCGTGGCAGGCAAAGAACTCGATCAGCATAAGTCGGATGCCGCCGGCGACATGAAAGGCAAGAGCAGAAACCAGCACAACTTCGGCGAGGCGCACGGGTGCCGGGCGGGTCCAGGCCAGGGCGTAGTCAAGAGCGCCGGAACCTTTAAGGGATTGCGCCAACAGCCAGAAGTGCAGCGGCAGAAAGACGGCAAGCGCCAAGCCAGAGTGACGTTGAAGCCGCGCCGCCCGTTGTGCCACCAATTGCGCCGACGGGGCGCCGATCAGGCCGAAACGCTGTAGACGGCCCATACCGCGCGCCCTCCTGTTGCAAGCAGCAGCAAGCCCATAGTCGCTGCCGCTAAATCAAGCCGGTTGCCGCGCCAGCCGAGTTTTTCCGCCAGTTCCGTGCGCAGTCCGAGTGCGGCATGCACGCTGACGAACAGCACGAAGAACCCGTAATAGGCGACGAGCGATACGCTGCCCTGTGTTCGCCCAAGAATGTCGGCAGCAGAAAGGCCGCTGCGCACGGTCAGCATCATCAGGATCAGATGGCCTGCCACGAACGGCAACATGGCGACGGCGCTACCGCGATGTATGAGCCAGAGCCAGGTTTCGCGACTCGGATGCGTCATAGTTTTCCCCTCAATGCCGCCAGAGCGCTTGCCCGCTTCAGTCCGGCGATTGACGCTGCCGGGGTTAGTCGTTTAGGGCAGCGTTCGCTGCAACTCATCTGTGTGTGGCAGGAATGGCAGCCAGCATCGCCGGCTACGGCCCGCAGGCGTGATGCGCCTCTTCCGTCGCGTTCGTCGTTGGTCAATGTCCATGCCCGATTGAGCGCAGCGGGACCAAGATATTCGGGAAGCCGGCCAACCGTGTCGCATTCGCTGTAGCAGACGCCACAACCAATGCATTCGATTCCCGCCTCTGCCTCCAAACGCTTCTGCGACAGGGGGTCGATTGCGGCAAAACCTCGCTTTACGGTGGTTTCGGGAGGTTCGAAGGGAACGAAGGCACCTCCGGCGCGAGTCCATTTCTCAAAGAAAGGCGTCATGTCGCAGACGAGATCCCTCAGGCGGGGCAGGTGATCGAGCGGTGCAATTTCGAGGTGGCCGTCTCCTGCCACCGAAGAAACGTGAGTGCGGCATGTCCAGCGAGCCACTCCATTGACCTTCATGGCGCAGGAACCGCACACGCCGACCCGGCAGGAGAAACGGTATGCGAGCGTGGTATCAAGATGGCGCTGGATGTAGGTCACCACATCCAGCACTGTCTGACTATCGCTGCGCGGCACATCGAAGTGCTCAAAAGAGCCTTCCGTCGTGCCACGCCAAACCGCCACATCCAGCACCGCTATCGGCCCGGTCAGGCGCTGCGATAAAGCTTGGTCAGAACGAACTCTCGATGGCCCAGTGCCTCGGCGCTCGTGAGCCGTCCGTTGGCGGTGCGCAGCAGGATCTCAAGTAGTTGGTCCCCAGCCTGATCGAGATTGATTTCGCGCTGCAACAGGCCGGAAACATCATGGTCGATGTGTTCGCCCATCGTGCGCACGGTACGTGGGTTGGCGGTGAGTTTGATGACCGGGAGGATCGGGTTGCCAATGACATTGCCTTGGCCGGTCGGGAAGAAATGCACAGCAAAGCCGGCGGCGGCGGCCAGAGTCACCATTTCAGCGGCTGCCGAGCTGGAATCCATGAACCACAGTCCCTTACCCTGCGGCGTTTCGGCCGGCTCGAGGATCCCGTCTACCAGGCAGCGCTGGCCGATTTTCTGGATATTGCCGAGCGCCTTCTCCTCAATGGTCGTCAGACCGCCAATGATGTTGCCCTTGGTCGGCTGCGAGTCGGACAAGTCGTCAGTCTTGTTGGCGACGATGAAATCGTTGTAAGCGTTCCAGACCTTCAGGAAATGTTCGCCGATTTCCGGAGTGCGCGCGCGCTGCGCAACAAGATGTTCGGCACCGGTGATTTCCGAGGTTTCACCGAAGAGCAACGTGGCGCCTTCGTCGTAGAGCTTGTCGAAGGCGTTGCCCACGGTCGGGTTGGCACCGCAGCCCGAGGTCGTATCGGATTCACCGCACTTGGTCGACACCCACAACTGGTCGATCGGATGTTCAGTCCGCCGCAGTTCGGACGCCCATTGCACGTATTTCTGTGCAACCCGCGAAGCATCGGCAATGGTCTTGATGTCACCGTTAAGTTCGATGGAAAAACCGCTGACGGGCTTGCCTGTGGCGGCAATCCCATCAACCACGCGCTGTGTCCAGCCCGGTTCGATGCCGATGACAACGACGGCCGCCACGTTTGGATTTGCGCCGGTACCGATCAGGGTCCGGAAGTGCAACTCAAGGTCGGCGCCGAATTGCAAACGCCCATAGGGATGGGGCAAGGCCAGCGCACCCTTGATGTGGTGGGCGACCGCTTCGGAAGCGGCATTGGACAGGTCGTCTACCGGCAGGATGATGACGTGGTTGCGCACGCCAATACGACCGTTTTCGCGACGATAACCCCAGAAGTTTGGCAAACTCATTTTCTTACCACCGTTTCGTTTTAACGTTATGGACATGTAGATGCTGCCCAGGCTTGATTGGCGCCACCGCACGTCCAATGTCATGACCGTACTTGATGACAGTTCCCCCTTCCGGGATGTCGACCAGGGCCAATTTGTGGCCGATAGGAATGGCGTCGCTAACCGGAATGGAGATAATTTCGTCCTTGTCCATTACCCAACCGGTAAGAGTCTGGCCGGCCTCGATGCCTTCGACAACGGCAACGCCAGACGAATCGGCATGGCTATGCACTACAAAATGAATCATGGGTTCCTCGCTAAGTTGCTGATTGGTTGCTGACGGGTTGCTGATAATTCCCGGTCAATGAACGGGTAAGGGTGAGACTGATGGTATCGGCTAGGATGGCAACGCCAAACGACACGTTTCAAGTTTGCATATATTGTTTTGTGATAAGGCCAACGGGTTTTGTCCTGAGTGCGCCGCCGCTGGCCGGCATCTGTGTATATTGACCGTACTCAGTCCGGGCAGATTTATGTATCCTGGGTCAATTCGATAGCTCAAGCACGGACATGTGATCTTGTGCGGCTGGCCAAGTGCGTCCCACCAGCCTTTCGTGCGTGCTTCCGGAATGAAACTCGGCGACCACCGGGCGGTCGCGTCCGTCATCAAGCTTGAGTTTGCTGGTGTTGACGGAGGCGACACCAGTTGGAATGCCCGGTGCCGGATCGTGCCCGTCAAAGATGACAGCGTCCCGCGGCACTCCGAAGTAACCACGCACACGGCTGAGCACAATCACGGCACCGGTATTGCGATCGATTTCCGGGAGGTGGTCGACACGCAGCTGGAGGATATCCGACGAGCGCGGCTGCGGACCACGATAGAAATGCACAGTGCTGTATCCAGCAGCCTGTACCACAAATTCAAGCGCAGTCAGGCTGTCGACTAGCACTGGCCCCCACTGGCCGTCGCCACCCACCTTCTTGGACAGCAAGGCTTTGCCAAGGCGGGCACCCGTTGCCGCGTCAACCGCATAGACATCGACGCTTGCACCAGCGAGGGGTTGGTTGGTGGCAGGCTGCAAGGCCAGTACCTGGCCGTTGAGCGTAACTTTCTCCTCTCGCACGATGTCGAGACGGCTGGGCGGTTTTCCTGTGATGAACGTATAAGTTTGCGCAAAGGACTCAGGGTGGAACGACAACTCGCGATGGTCGCGTCCCGGCAGCACCAGATTCGTGGCGCCCTTGAGGGCCGGCCCATCGAAGTTGACGTGAGAGGGCGAACCTTTGGCGCCGATCCACTCGCCATCGGGCTGTGCAAACTTGTCGTTGTTGTCCGAACGCAGGGTCAGCCAGCGCACGCCCGAGCTAACTTCGCTGCCATCGGCACCTTTGGGCGCATTGAGTCCAGTGAGAAAGGGACCCGCTCCATTGAACTCGCTTCCGTAGCGAAGGGTCGGACTGGACCATACGCCATGATTGGGCGAAGCGCCGAGGATGGCATGGGATACCAGTTGATCACCGCCGCCATTGGCAATGAAATTACGGATCGCAGTACCGCCACGGGAGTTACCCACTAGCACAACTTTCTTAGCGCCGGTAGCGAGCAATATCTTGTGGACCTCGTCGGCCAGTGTGCGAGCATACTCATTACTTGAACTGCGGCCCTCCTGCGGAATCGCGTCGTCGTCGCGGGCCAAGGGGTACGGCATGTTGAACGCGTGCAAGCGGTCACGTGGCCAGCCATTGCTCTCGAAGCGCCAGACAGTGGTGGCCCAAGGCAGGGCAGTGTCGCCGTTGCCATGGACAAAGACAATGGGCGGATATTTCTGGTCCTGTACAGCTGGATCGGCGCGCGCTGGCTCGGCCATAAGCAGAGCCAGCGGCAAGACGAGGAAAGCGAATCGGCGGATAAATCGTTTCACTTCAAATTCCATGGCAGGCAAATTCTCTGAAAATTCGCCCTCTTCGACGCGCGGCGCCGAAGAGGGCGAATTCGGCTAGAAGTCCTGGCGCAAGGTGACGCCGAAGTAGCGTTCGTCGTCGCGTGGGACCCAGCGTTGGAGGAAGTTGCTACTCTGAGCCAGATAGGACGAATAGGAGCGGTTGGCGAGATTCTTGCCCACCAGCGCGATGCGTCGTCCATGGGCCGGATCGTTCAGGGCGATCGAAGCATTCACAATCCCATAAGCCGCTTGGATGGTATCGGGCGTCTGGGTTAGCTGGTATTGCTCCTTGCTCTGCCAGCGGTAGTCGCCTCCAAGTTCAACCTGCTGGCCACTTTGCAAGGGAATACGGTACAAAGCCTGCAACGTCGCGCGCCAATCTGGGGTAAATGGCAGGGGCTGACCGTTCAGGAGGCAATTCGCTACCGCGCCAACCGGGCAGTTGAAGCTGTCGACCCGTGCATGGGTGTTGGCGACTGCGCCGGATACTTCGAACTGACGGGTTACTTTGGCCGTGAAGTCGACTTCCACGCCCTTGGTGCCGACCGAACCGGCATTGATCAGCCGTGTCACCGCGACACCGGCGACCACGTCCGCGATGTTGGCCTGATAGTTGTCGTACTTCGCCGAGAATGCGGCGATATTGACGCGCAAGCGGTGATCGAATGTTTCCGTCTTCAGGCCGATTTCATAAGAGTCCGACGTTTCCGGCTTGAGCGGCAACGTGTCGAGGCTCCTCATGTTGAAGAACACGTTGTAGGCTGGCCCCTTGTAACCGCGCGAATAAGTAGCGTAAGTGCTGATGTTCTCAGTGATGTCGAACTGCGGTCCGATGCGTCCGGAATAGCCGATGTCACTGGTGTTGCCGGCACTGCTGAAATTTGCTCGTATGCCTGAGACGTCAGCAAGTTGATTGGAGACGCGCTGGTGATGATAATCAACACCGGTGTGTGTCCAGCGTAGGCCCGTTATCAGTCGCGAAGTAGCGCTGAAGTTAAAATGCCCCTCGCCAAAAACTGAGTAGTTGGTGTTGACCACCGAATAGTTGGCGATTCCATAGTTCACACCCAAGCCACTGTGACGCTGGTATACCTCATCGTCCCACATGTGCTGGTAGAAGGCTCCCGCCACATAGTCGAATGCCCCACCCTTGGGCGAGGCCAGCCGTAACTCTTCGGAAAACTGCTTGAGTGCGACGTCGCCACGGTCCGCGGTGTTCGCGACCGGTAGACCATCGCCATCCTGATACTGGGTATTCTTCCAGTCACGGTAAGCCGTAATCGAAGTCAGGGTGTAATCGGCGCGCGTCCAGTCTATCTGGGCCGAAAAGCCGCTGTTCCGGTCATCGACATAGGTCTTGTAGTCACTGTTGATGCTTCGGTTGTCAGCCGAGGGGACGACCGGTTTAAGGAGGTTCTGGTTGGTTGTGGATGCCGCAGTTGCAGCGCCGCTCGGGAATACCAGGGTTCTGGCCGCCGCGTAAGCAAACACCGGGGTATCCTTGGACTCTACGTAGTCTGCGTTCAAGGTGACTTTCAGGTCGGCCGAAGGTTTCAGCACCAACTTGCCGCGTGCACCGCCCTTGCGGTAGCCGTTGACCGTTTCCCCATTGCTCACATTGTTGATGTTGCCATCGTAATCGCCGTAAAGAGCGCTGAGCGAACCCCATGCCTTGCCCGCAGAGAGTTCACCGGAAACACTGCCGCGTACGCGCTTTTCACCACCTTGGTAGTACCCCAAGTCAATGTAACGCCTGAGCTCGCTAGTTGGGTCCTGGGTGACGATATTGAAAACACCGGCTGAGGCGTTTTTGCCAAACAGGGTGCCTTGCGGGCCGCGTAGAACTTCGATGCGTTCAACATCAAGCAGATCGAGTGTGGCCTGTCCGGGATGGGAAAGAACCACACCGTCGACTACTGTGGAAACGCTCGGCTCGACGCCAGGCGAAGTGGTGATCGTGCCCAAGCCGCGAATCAGCAGCGAGGTGTCCTTGTTTGAGGATCCGGTGCGGAAATCTGCAGAAGGAATCCGTGAAGTGATGGTTCCCAAATTGTTCAAGTTGGACTGTTCCAACTCGGTACCGTCGAGTACTGAGACTGCGATGGGAACCGACTGTAGGGGTTCGGCTCGTCGCGTGGCCGTTACGGTTACTGTCTCTAATGTCGCCACACCTTCCTTGCTCGATGGTGTCGTGCTCGTCTGTGCATGGGCCGGCAGCGCGGCAAATGCAGAAATGACAGACAAGGCGATCAAGGACGGTTGTCCAAATTGTCCTATTTGTCGTAATTGGCCAAGGGATCGTTTGATCTTGCGCTTACTCATGATTTCTCCTGCGTTTCAGGTCGTTGCTGGTTGAGGGAGCTATAACAGGTGAATAGGTACGGGTGGTGAGATACTTGCTGTCCTTAGCGCTATCTTCAGGTTCGATAAGCAATTCGTTTTTCGCCAGGATCGCTGCCAATACAGGACAGCGATGGCAAAAAGGGTGCGGGTATCGCTCGACGAATTGGCATAAAATACTCAAAATGTTAGCGCTACCATTTTGAGTATAATGAAGTGCATTCGAAGTCAAAAATACTTAATTTCCATTACGTTAGTTGTGTTTCGATATAAGGAAAGGTCTTGACCTGAGTACCATTGGCCGCAAGCGGCGTAACGCCGGCCGGATGACAATTAGTGACGTGGCGAAGCGCGTCGGTGTATCCGCCATCACTGTGTCGCGCTACTTCACTAATCCCGAAAAAGTCTCGGCGGATCTGCGGGAACGGATCGCATTGGTGGTAGCCGAGTTCGGATATGTGCCCAACCTGGCAGCGGGGGGGCTGGCCTCTGCGCGTTCGCGCATTGTGGGAATGGTGATCCCGAATATTTCGAGTCCCATCTTTGCCAATACCATACAGAGTTTTAGCGACCGGCTTTCACTGCACGGCTACCAACTTCTGTTGGCTTCGAGCTACTTTTCGCGAGAACTGGAGGAAAATGCCGTGCGTGCATTTCTTGGCTGGACGCCGGCAGCTATTGTGCTGACTGGGCACTTCCATACTGACGCCACCGAAACATTGATAGAGCGGGCTTCGTTCCCGGTAGTGGAGACTTGGGATCTTCAACCACAGCGAAAGCCAATCCAGGTAGGATTTCTGCATCGCGATGTGGGTCGGGACGCCACTCAGTATTTATTTGGCAAGGGCTACAGACGTATCGCGTTTGTTCAAAACAGTGGAACGGGCGACTACAGATCCCTTGACAGGCGCGATGGCTACACCGCAGTTATGGCCGAACATGGCCTCGAGCCGATTCTTTTTGCGCCAACGGTATTGCCACAGCTGGAAGCCGGAGAGCAATCTTTCGAGGCACTTATGAAAAGAGACAATCCTGTCGATGCCATCATTTTTGCCAACGACTCACTGGCCTCGGGTGCGATTCTTTCAGCACAACGAAAGGGGATCAATATTCCAGAAAAATGCGCGATCTTTGGCTTCGGCGATTACGCAATTTCCGAAAAATTGTCGCCCAGTTTGACGACCATTCGTCCTCCGGCCAAAGAAATAGGAGAAGTCGCCGCATCATGCATTCTCGCGCTTACGGGCGCTATTCCACAGGATGCAGAATTCCAGCACCTCAATCCCCTTCCTTGCGAACTGATCGAAAGAGAAAGTGCATGAATACTCAGGATTACCCTCCGATGCCATCCCTTGAAATGTTCACATGATTAGTTCAGACAAGGCCGTACCCAGGATCCGTTCGCTCGCTTCGCTACGCAGCCAGCGCTGGCTGACACCGGATGACATGCGTTCGTTTGCGCACCGACAGCGGTTTCAGCAGATGGGGTTGCGGCGTGAAGAGTTTATCGGTCGCCCCGTCATTGCCATCATCAACACCTGGAGCGACCTATCGCCATGTCATGCGCATTTGCGGGATCGCGCCGAGGCGGTCAAGCGAGGCGTCTTGCTGGCTGGCGGTTTCCCGGTTGAATTGCCGGCACTTTCGCTGGGCGAAGTGATGGTCAAGCCGACCACAATGCTTTATCGCAACCTGCTGGCGATGGAGGTCGAAGAGTTGTTGCGCTCGCATCCCGTGGACGGTGCAGTCCTCCTCGGCGGTTGCGACAAGACCACGCCAGGACTCCTGATGGGTGCCATCAGCATGGACCTCCCGGTGATCTATTGTCCGGCCGGCCCAATGTTGAATGATCGCCACCAAGGCCAACTTGTCGGCGCTGGTACCCACACGAAGAAATTTTGGGACGAATATGTAGCTGGCAATATCAAGCAAGCGGACTGGATCGAGCTTGAGTCCAAGATGACGCGTTCCCCCGGTACCTGCAACACCATGGGTACCGCCAGCACGATGACTTCAATCGCAGAAGCCATGGGGTTCACCCTTCCGGGAGCGACCAGTATCCCGGCCATGGACGCCAATCATGTGCGCATGGCCTCTGCCTGCGGCGCGCGCGCGGTCGAGATGATCTGGGAAGATCTGAAGCCCTCGGCCTTCTTTAACATAGACGCCTTGGCCAACGGTGTCGCGGCCTATATGGCGCTGGGTGGCTCGACCAATGCCGCGGTTCACTTGCTGGCGATTGCCGGCCGCGCCGGCCTGCCGCTGACACTAGCGAAAATGGACGAGGTGGCCCAACGGGTTCCGGTCATCGCCAATTTATTTCCGGTCGGCGCCAATCTGATGGAGGATTTCTATTATGCAGGGGGCATGCCGGCACTGCTCAGCGAAATCAGCCCACACCTGACGTTGGATGCGCTGACGGTTAATGGTAAATCGCTTGGCAAGAACATTGCCGGGGCGGTGACTACCGATCGCGAGGTGATTCGGTCAGTGGATCGCCCGGTAACTGCCGGCGTGGCGCTGGCGGTGCTACACGGCAATATCTGTCCTGCGGGCGCGGTTATCAAACCCTCCGCGGCAAGCGCAAAATTTTTCAAGCATCGCGGCCCGGCGCTGGTATTCGATTCAAACGCCGAGATGCTCGCGCAGATTCATTCACCCGACCTTGTCGTAGACGAAAACACCGTTCTGATTCTGCGCAACGGTGGCCCGCAGGGCGCTCCGGGAATGCCCGAATGGGGCAACTTGCCCATCCCGAAAAAACTTCTTCAGCTAGGTGTGCGCGACATGGTACGCATCTCCGATGCGCGCATGAGTGGCACTCACTACGGGAGTTGCGTGGTTCATGTGGCGCCGGAATCCGCAGTAGGCGGCCCCCTGGCGCTAATCAGATCGGGAGACATGATTTCGCTGGATATTGACGCGCGCTCGTTACATGCCGAGGTGTCAGACGAAGAACTGGCCATGCGCCGCGCTGCGCTTCAAGCGCCGCGGCGCATATTCGAGCGCGGCTACACGCGACTCTATGTGGAACACGTGACCCAAGCGCATCAAGGCTGCGACTTCGACTTTCTTGAAGGCACAGCGGCAACCCCGGAACCTCCGATTTACTAGCTCAGGATCGACTGTGGACATATTGGCCAATCCGTTTCGCGCACTGTTAAACCAGGCAACCATACCGCTAGGTACCTGGCTGATGTCAGGCGCCGCATCGACTGCTGAGGCGATGGGCTGCATCGGCTTCGAATGGCTGGTCGTTGATATGGAGCATGTACCCATCGACTACCGCGATGCATACAACATTCTGCAGGCAATCGCCGGTACTCCAGCCGTCCCGGTCGTGCGCCTGGCCTGGAACGATCAAGTATTGGTCAAGCGGGCGCTGGACATCGGCGCCCAAACGCTGATGTTTCCATTTGTGCAGAACGCCGATGAAGCGCGCCGCGCCGTGGCGTCCACCCGCTATCCGCAGCCAGGTGAAACAGTGCCGGGATTACGCGGTTATGCGGCCATGCATCGCGCCAGCCGCTACGGCACAGTGCCCGATTACGGAGCGCGCGCCAACGCCGCCATCGTCCGTTTGATTCAGCTTGAAACTCCCGCTGCCATTGAGCAATTGGAGGCCATCGCCGAAGTCGATGGCGTGGATGCCCTGTTCATTGGTCCCGGCGACTTGTCGGCGGCGATGGGTCTGATCGGCAATATGGCACATCCGGAGTTGCAGGCTGCACTGAAGAGCTGCGCAGAACGCGCACGCGCTGTCGGGAAGCCGATCGGCATCGTCGGACCGACGCCGGAAATGGTGCAGCGATTCATCGACTACGGCTATGACTATGTCGCGGTTGCTTCCGACATGGGCATGATGATGCGCCAAGCTCAGACATTTCTCACTGCCATGAAATCAGCATTGACGAAACCTCTGGGCACCGGGGCGTATTGATCTCATGCCCCTATCAATATCCCTGGGCAAGATCCGGAAATGACCATTGCGAACGGCGTAAGTTTCGACAAGGTTTTCAAGGTATATGACAATGGCGTTCACGTGCTGCATGGCATAGACCTCGATATTCATCAAGGCGAGTTCGTCGTTTTTGTCGGCCCTTCGGGTTGCGGCAAATCCACCCTGATGCGCATGGTCGCCGGGCTGGAGTCGATCTCCGCGGGGACGATCTCGATCGATGGTCGCGTGGTAAATGATCTGCCGCCGCGCGAACGCGATATCGCGATGGTCTTTCAGGACTATGCCCTCTATCCGCACAAGAGCGTCTTCGACAACCTGGCTTTCAGCTTGAAGCTGCGCAAACTACCAAAGGTCGAAATAGAAAAGCAGGTACGCGCTACTGCCGTCATCCTGAAAATCGAGCATCTGCTCGACCGCAAG
>CAISUK010000035.1 GCA_903888645.1 uncultured Pseudomonadota bacterium
GCGTAGCTCGAAGTCAAATCGTCAGAACCTTGTGTTTGTCATAGATCGCCACCGGAAAATTCCGGACGGCGGGTGGCGGCGTGTGTCTAAACTTCAGTCCTGACAGCAAATGCCAGAATTCGGAACGTTTTCTCAAACAAGGGAAAGTGCTTCGTGTGTCCAAGTTGGTTGGCAATGAGCTTGGCCGAAATTTCCAAGCGGAGGTCAGTAATGACGTAGTCAAGAATTCGCGGGACTGGCGGCCACCCCGTTCTGACGGAGTGCGGCAAGCTCAAAGTGCAGGTGCAAGTGCATTGCCCCGGTTAACGCGAGTCTATATAATTTCAAGCTGATATCTGGCCGGCGTAGCTCAGTTGGTAGAGCAGCGCATTCGTAATGCGAAGGTCGCCAGTTCGATTCCGGCCGCCGGCACCAGACATCAACTATTTTGCCTAGCCGAAGAGGTTGGGTTTTACGCCCTAATGGTGGTAAGCGTACATGCATTGCTCAAGCGCGGACGGAATGGAAGCTTGACCCGCGAACTGGCCTCGTCGCCTCCCCTGCTTGAGCCAACAAAGTACGCATCGCATGGAGAGCGACCTCCGTCAGGCGACTACAGTACGGACTGTTGAATTTAAGCCCGTAGCCCGAAAAAACATTGGCATAAATATCGAAGATCGTCGAAATGTCAAGCAGGGTACATAAGGTAAACTTGTTGCAAAATTAAGAAATATTGATACATTTCATGTTTCGAGGTTTGCTGGGCATGGCTTCTATGCCTTTAGGTATACGGTTGTTCTTATCGTTAGGGAGTGTGGCGCCGTAAGAGAGATCCTCGGCGAGGTCTCGAGTTCCTTGGGTTCTACCGAGTTGATTTCAATAGACAGAAGTAATCTCGGCGACGCTGGGCCGTTAATTGATTTGAGCAGTATGGGTAGGCAGGTCGAAGGCACTCGAGGCGCATTCCGGGTCTCGATGTTCTCTCGGCATTGACAAATGTTGTTTAGGAGATGTCTCATGGTTACCGACCTGGCAGGAGCTAAATCGGGAACACCGGAGTACGACATGGGGGTCGTGCGCTGGTTCTCCATCATGGCGGTTGTATATCTGGTGGTGGGCACGCTGGTAGGTGTTTTTATTGCGAGTGAACTGGCGTGGCCGGTGTTGAACTTTGATATCGCGGAACTGACGTTTTCCCGTCTGCGTCCGTTGCATACCAACGCGGTCATATTCGCCTTTGGCGGCTGTACGCTGATGGCGACTGGTTACTACATGGTGCAGCGCACCGGCTCTACTCGCCTTTGGAGTAACAATCTGGCCTGGTTCACCTTCTGGGGCTGGAACCTGATCATCGTGCTGGCTGTCGTCACCCTGCCATTGGGGATCACTCAGGGCAAGGAATACGCCGAGCTCGAGTGGCCGATCGATATCCTGATCGCCATCGTCTGGCTGGCCTTCGCGTTGAACCACATCATGACAGTAGCGATTCGCAAGACATCGCACATCTACGTCTCGAACTGGTTCACGATGGGCATGCTGATCATGATCACCTATCTGCATGTGGTGAACAGTCTGGCGATTCCGGTGAGCTTGACCAAGTCCTATTCGATATTCTCCGGCGTGCAGGATGCGATGATTCAGTGGTGGTGGGGCCACAACGCGGTCGGTTTCTATCTGACCGGTGGTTTCCTCGGCATCATGTATTACTTCGTGCCCAAGCAGGCACAGCGACCGGTCTACTCGTATCGCCTTTCGGTGCTGCATTTCTGGTGCCTGACCTTCGGCTATGTTTGGCTCGGCGCGCATCACCTCCAATACACGGCGCTTCCTGACTGGACGGGGTCTCTGGGTGCGGCAGTGTCGCTAGCCATGATCATCCCGTCATGGGGCGGGGCGATGAACGGAATGATGACACTGTCCGGAGCTTGGGATCGTTTGCGTACCGACTACGTGCTGCGCTTCCTGGTCGTTTCGCTGGCCTTCTACGCCATGTCGACCTTTGAAGGCCCGGTGATGTCGATCAAGACGGTCAATGCCCTCTCGCA
>CAISUK010000036.1 GCA_903888645.1 uncultured Pseudomonadota bacterium
CCTGGGCAGTTTCCTCGGCGCCGCCTTCATCCTGCTGCTGCCGATTTTTCTCAACGTGACGCTGCCGGCGATTGCCGAACTGTTGCATCTGCCGATCAACGGCGCTACCGTTTCGCATATCGAGACCATGGTATTCGGTGCCCTGATCATGTTTTTCCTGATCATCGAGCCGCATGGTTTGGCGCGCCTGTGGCAGATCGGCAAGGAAAAATTGCGCCTGTGGCCGTTTCCGCATTGACGCTTCAGCGCAGGCGATTCAAGATTTGTTGTGCATGAAGTTTGTTCTAACCATAAGAGGAGAAGCACCATGATCAAGCATCTGAAACCCATCGCCGCTGCGCTGGCGCTCGGCACAGTCTTGTTTGCAGCAGCCCCGGCGGTATTTGCCGACGAGCAGTTCTTCCCGCTGATCGACTACCGCGTCGGTCCTTACGGCAACAACGGCACGTCCTGGTATGGCGGCTTCATCGATTATCTGAACTATGTGAACCTGAAAGAAGGTGGCGTAAACGGCGTCAAGCTCACCTGGGAAGAATGCGAAACGGAATACAACAATGCCAAGGGCGTGGAGTGCTACGAGCGACTTAAGGGCAAGGCCAAGGCCGCCCCTGGGCCGATCCACGTAATGTCCACCGGCATCTCTTACGCGGTGATCGACAAGGTCGCCGCCGACAAGCTGCCGCTGGCCATGATGGGTTACGGCCGCACCGATGCCGTCGATGGCTCGGTCTTTCCCTGGGCGTTCCCGCTGGTAACCACCTACCAGATGCAGGTGTCGGCGATCGTCAAGTACATCGACCAGAAGGAAGGCGGCAAACTGGCCGGCAAGAAGATTGCATTCATCTATCACGACTCCGCCTACGGCAAGGAGCCGATCGTCGCGCTCGAGGCCGAGTCCAAGCTGCGCAAATTCGATCTGGTGCAGATTCCCGTCGCTCACCCCGGCAACGAGCAGGGCGCGCAGTGGCTGCAAGTGCGCCAGGCCAAGCCGGATTGGGTGATCTTCTGGGGCTGGGGCGTGATGAACCAGACCGGCCTCAAGGCGGCGCAGAAGATCGGTTTCCCGCGTGACCACATGGTCGGCAGCTGGTGGGCCGGATCGGAAGAAGACACCATTCCGGCCGGCGACGCGGCGAAGGGTTATCTCTCGGCGACGTGGAATGTCTCCGGCACCGGCGTGCCGCTGATCGCCGACATCCAGAAGGTCGTCTATGACGCGGGCAAGGGCAACATGCAGGACAAGTCCAAGGTCGGTTCCATTCTCTATAACCGCGGCGTATCGGCCGCTGTCGTCTCGGTCGAGGCGCTGCGTACGGCCCAGGCCAAATATGGCAAAGGCAAGTCGTCGGACGCCGACCAGGTCCGCTGGGCGTTGGAAAATCTCAACATCACCGACGCCCGCCTGAAGCAGATCGGCGCCACCGGCCTGCTGCCGGAGATCAGGACCAGTTGCAGCAACCATGAGGGTTCCGGCAAGGTCAAGATCCAGCAGTGGGATGGCGCAAAGTGGGTGCTGGTATCGGATTGGCTGGAGGGCAACAAGGCGCTGATCCACCCGCTGTTCCAGGCGTCCGCGAAGCA
>CAISUK010000037.1 GCA_903888645.1 uncultured Pseudomonadota bacterium
ACCTGGAGTTCGGCAATGACCTTGTCCTGGATCGTCGCACCCCGCAGAGCTTCCAGCTCCGTGGCGTCGAACAGATAGAGTTGCCCACCTCTCTCCTGCTCCAGAAGCTTGCGCCATGCGGCGTGCATCTCATCGGCCATAAGGAAGAGACCGTCATGGTAGTCCGTCGCGAACACGAGCCGAATTCGTTGCCGAGGCAGGAGGTGTGTGGTACAACGATAACGACAGGCGCCGCACCCTGGTGACAATGGCCGCATGAACAAGAAGGACCTCAGCGAGCGCGACATCTGCACCAAGTTCATCACCCCCGCCGTCGAGCGAGCGGGTTGGGATGTTCTGTCCCAGATTCGCGAGGGGGTCTTCTTTACCAAAGGCCGGATCATTGTCCGCGGAAGGCTGGTCACGCGCGGCAAGGCCAAGTTCGCCGACTACATCCTCTACTACAAGCCGAACATCCCCATCGCCCTGATCGAGGCAAAGGACAACAATCATGCCGTCGGCGACGGCATGCAGCAGGCCCTCGAATACGCCGCCACACTCGACATCCCTTTCGTCTTCTCCAGCAACGGCAAGGGCTTTGTCTTGCACGACCGCACCGGCAACGCGGCGCAGATGGAAACCACGCTGGCGCTCGACGCTTTCCCGAGCCCGGTCGAACTGTGGTCGCGCTATCTGGTCTGGAAAGGCCTGACGCCGGCGCAGGAGAAAGTGGTTACGCAGGCCTACTTTGACGACGGCAGCGGCAAAGAGCCGCGCTACTACCAGCGCAATGCTGTCAATGCGGCGGTGGAGGCCATTGCCAAAGGCCGGAACCGCGTGCTGCTGGTCATGGCCACCGGCACCGGCAAGACCTACACCGCTTTTCAGATCATCTGGCGCCTGTGGAAAGCCGGGCAGAAAAAGCGCATCCTGTACCTGGTCGACCGCAACATCCTGATTGACCAGACCATGGTCAATGACTTTCGCCCGTTCGGCGGCGCCATGGCCAAACTCAGTGTCAACGCCAAAACTATCGAGCGCGCCGACGGCACCGAGATTGAACTGCCGTTGGCCGTGGATCGCGGCCCAGACAGCAAGCGCCGCATCAATACCGCCTACGAAATTTACCTCGGCCTGTACCAGGCCATCACCGGACCGGAAGAGCAGCAAAAGCTGTATCGGGAGTTCAGCCCCGGTTTCTTCGATCTGATCGTCATTGACGAGTGCCACCGTGGCAGCGCGGCCGAAGACTCGGCCTGGCGCGAAATTCTGGACTACTTCAGCGCCGCCACTCAGATTGGCATGACCGCCACGCCCAAGGAAACCGAATACGTTTCCAACAGCGATTACTTCGGCCCGCCGGTCTATACCTACAGTCTCAAGCAAGGCATACGCGACGGCTTTCTCGCGCCCTACAAGGTGATCAAGGTGCACCTCGATGTGGACGTGGAGGGCTACCGCCCGCTGCCCGGCGAGTTGGATCAGTTCGGCCACGAGATCGAAGACCGCCTCTACAACCAGAAAGATTTTGATCGCAATCTGATCATCGACGCCCGCACCGAGCGCGTTGCCAAATGGGTCAGCGATTACCTCAAGGCCAGCGGCGACCGCTTCCAGAAAGCAATCGTCTTTTGCGTCGACACGCCGCACGCGGCGCGCATGCGCCAGGCTCTTATCAAC
>CAISUK010000038.1 GCA_903888645.1 uncultured Pseudomonadota bacterium
AGACCGGCACCGGCGATCATCGCCGCGAGGTCTTCGGTGCCGGCGGCCGGCGCATCGCCAGCCAGGTCATCAGTCGCGCGGCGGTCTTCACCTTCTTCATAGACGACCGCTTCTTCGGCGTATTGACCGCCTATGTGACCGGGCCGACCGCGGTGCGCTACCGCTTCACCAGCGCCCTGCCGGTGCAAATACTCAAGTCGCTGGAGCCGACGCTGCGGCCGTTGATCGCCAGGGCCTATGCGCCGCCGCCGCAGCCCGAGCCAAAGCAGCCGGAAGCGGTCACTGAGTTGGCGGCGGCTGTCGCGCCGGTGGTGCCGATCGCGGCCGATAGCACGCAGGCCGTAAATCCGGTGTCGCGCCCGGCGCGCAAAAGCACCAAGACTGTCAAGTCCAAGAGCGGGAAGTCCGTCAAACCTGCGCCACGAAAACTCCGCAATCTCGACGATCTATTCTAAACAGTCCAAGGAAACATTCTCGTGACACCGCTCCAGCGCTGTCACGCCTGTGTCTGGCGCTCCGCGCCAGCTGTGCCGATGGCGGAAATGAAGATCAATGAAGGCTGAAGCCTTGGACTCCAGCAGATGGCCGCTGCCAGAACGATGATCAAGGCCGCGCCGCACGGCGCCTTTCGCCTATGAGACTATCAGGAAGTCCGCAGTCGACTCCTCAATGAAGCGGCGAATCGGGATGTACCGCTCGCGCATTGCCGTCGCGCTCTCCGCGACGCTGCAGTTGCCGATACGCAGCCACACGACCTTTGGCGGCGATCCCAACAGAAGGCTCCGTTGGTGGAAGTCAGAGTCTTTCGAGAGAATCGTCAATCCGTGTTCCGCCGCATAGTGCCAAACCTCTGTGTCCGATGCTCGATCCATGCCGATATCGTGTACGTGGGTGCATTCCGGATATACCTCTGCGAGCAAGCGAACCAGTTTCGGTGAGAGGTTGTGGTCCAGTAGTAGCTTCACAGGCTTGGCACCACCATCAGCTTATGCTCAAAGTCCGCAGCAAAAGCCAGCGAGGCACGGATATCCGCTGACTCAAGATCTGGAAAGTCCTCTAGGATTTCGGCTTCGGTCATCCCCGAGGCCAGGTAGCCGAGAATGTCGTAAACAGTGATGCGAAGACCGCGGATGCACGGCTTTCCGCCACGCTTGTCTGGTTCGATCGTGATTCGCTCGCGGTAGTCCATGGCTTGGCTCCGGAAAAGGGGGCTGCGAAAGATGAAAAACGAGGGGATGCACGAAGATGCATGCCTCGTAGTGAGGGAGGATCATTTTACAGTTTTGAAGCGAAAGTGCTCAAGCAGCTTTCGCTAGTGTAAGGTTTAGTGCATGCCAGAACATGGCGACTTGCTCAGGCTTTTGGTCGAAGTAATCCTCGAAGAATCCAACGCCATTTAATAACGGAGGATATGAGTATTCCTCCCCATCTTCGCCATATTCGGTGATCCAGTCGACTGGGCGATCAGTATCCATCAAATCGAAGAGTGCTGGCGGATAAAGATATGGCTTGCCTTCGTCGTTGAGTATACGGTAGTGGTCGGCCTCTATGCCGATGACAAAATAGTCCTGTCCTTCCGATAGTGCCGGAAAATCAGGGTTGGAAGCGCGCAGCCGCACAATCATGTTCTTGATACCTGCTTCAGCTTGGTTTCGACTCGGCCGATGCCGTAATGCTCGTACCAGTGGTATTCATAAGAGTCGCCATCGCGTGTGAACGGTGGACTGCTTTTCTTGACCCACTTCGAACGTTGGCCGCCATAGGTCTCAACCAGTCTTTGAATGTCGCGTATACGTTCACCTTTCGCGATAACCCGTGAGCGGGCGATAAGGTCTTTAGTGATCTCGATGGTGTTGCCCTGGGGTGTTCGGAATGCCCGGAGACGGGGGGGTAAACGTAGAAAGGGTAGTTCTCACGCCAAGGCGCCAAGCTCGCCAAGGTCTTTCAGCACATCATTTGCCTTAGGCCATTCACCCGGGGTGGGGCTTGCTCGCGGCTACCCAAGCCCCCTTTGAGACAGTGAGCGGACCCTGGTGTATCCGCGGCGCACCCACCCAGCGGCGAAATCAAATAGAGCTTGGTCTCTTTAGTATCTCGTTTTCCGCTCTTAGCCTTTCTCTAGTCTTTGAAATCTTGGTTGAAGCGAAGGAATCTCGAGATAACTATCGTCAGTAAATTGATAGCGATTCTTCGCTTTTGTAAACGTGGTTCCGTAAGCTCTAAGCCAAATCCTGCGCTTTCCTGCCGATAAGATGTATCCTTTCTTGGCTTCATTTCCGTTTAAGCGCGCAGGAGGGGAGTTCCTGTCG
>CAISUK010000039.1 GCA_903888645.1 uncultured Pseudomonadota bacterium
CGCCATACGCCGTCGATGGCATGGCCGGTGCTGGTGGGGTCACTGTGCCACCAGAAGGGGCCGCAGGCGCTGCGTTGGTGCTTGTCGTTGGCGTTGGTGTGGCTGGTGCTGTTTCCGTGGCCCCTGCGCCCGCTGATGCCGCCGCAGTTGCCGCGCCAGATCCACCAGGCGAAGCCGGTGCCGGAGTGCTATCGCCAGTCGCCGAGCTGGCCGAGTCAGATCCGCTAGAAGATGGTGCAGCCGGTGCCGGTGGCGTTGAGGCTTGCGGTGATGCCGGAGGGGTAGAGGCCGAAGCGGCTTTTTCAGCGGAACGTGCCGAGCTGACATCGGCCATGCGCCCGCCGAAACTTGGAGCGAGCGAACTGGCCGCGCTGGACTTCATGACCGCGCCCGCCGCGCTGCCCATGTTTCCCAGCGTTGCGACTGCGCGGCCCAGGCCTGACGTGCCTTGTGCCCCGGCTTCACCCCATGCGGCTTTCGCTGCTGATGCCATGCCACCCGTGGCCTTGGCTGCGCCGAGCGTTGCTGCCGCAGCACCGGCACCGGCACCAATAATGCCAGCCGCCAAAGCGCCGCCAGTGGCCGCAGCACCGCCAGCCGTCAAGGCAGGACTACCGGCGAGCAGGGATGCGGCCATCGCGGGAATCTGCATCGAGAGATACATCAAGACCACCGACCCGCCCATGACCGTCAAGATGACTTGAAACTTTTCGCCGCCAGGTCCACCGAGCGCAGCGGTCAACTGCGCGGCCCACGTCGCCGCCTGGGTGTTGCCGATGCCAATGATGAGGTACAGCATGAACAGCTTCACCCCGGTCGCTACGGCGTAGCCGATGAACTTCTGAACGAAGTCAGTCGTCCACCGTGAGCCACCGAAGCCGAGGAACAGCAAGCCAGCAGAAACAGCGATGTAGCCTTCAACCAGCGCGATCAAGAGTTGCCCGGCCATCACTGCGAAGGCCAAAACCATCACGATGGCGGACAGCCCGCCGAAGATCATCATCATCGGGTCTTTGAAGATGTCCAGGGCGCTCATGCCACCGACCATCGTCGCCGCGTTGTTGATGCCAGTGTTGAAAACTTCAGTCGGGCTAAGGCCCGCGCTGCCACCCGCAGCGGAACCGGCATCGACGAAGCTGTCAATGATGGCGGGAATCCAAAATTTCCCGTTCAGCAAGAGGGCATAGAACGTTCCGATCCACATGATTTTTTTAACCAGCGTGGCGGTGAAGCTGTCGAACTCCTTTTTCTCCAGTGCCCAAAATGCGAAGCTCCATGCAAGCTCGATGGTTGCCAACAGCATGAAAAGGCGGTTCGCGTACCCGAGCATGACTGACATCCAGCCGCTGCTGGCGGTCTTGTATTGCTGTGCGATGTCGTCCAGGATTCGGGTATCGGCATGTGCTGGATGGCTTGCGAGCAAAAGCGCCAGAACAACCAGGCAGATGCCCGCCCGCCACCATTGGGTAGGTAGGGGATTGGCTTTCATTTGCTGCCCCCCCGGAAGGCCGTAAATCCCTTGTTTGGGTTTACGTATTGAAGGAAGTCTTCTTGTGCCTGGGTGCGGGCTGCGTCCTTTTGTTCCTGGGTTGCCAGGTACGAGTTTTGCGCCTGCATCTGCACCATCATGAGCTGGCGTAGCTTCTGGAGCTGCTGGACTTGTTGCTCGGCGATCTGCGCGCCGACCTGCATTGCCTGCATCTGACCTTGGGCGCTTTGCGATTGAGTCCGCAGCCCTTGCAAGACACCTTCTTCAGTGGCGAAGTTGTCAGCCTGCATCTTTGCAGCCTCGAAGGCTCCCTTCACGCCGTCCAAAGTGGCTTGTGACCAGTTCTTATAGGACGTTTTGAAGTTGAACCCAGCCGGATAACTGAAGCCTTTGAAGGTGTTTTGAAACTGCGTGCCGATGTTCGTTGCCGAGTAAGCCAAGGCTTGCCCTTGTTTCACAACGTTGGCAATGCCCATCAAGTCAGCTTGCACCGTGCCCCAAATTTGACTTGGAATATTCAGCGTGTTTGTCACCATGTTTTGGTACTGCTGAATCTGGGTTTGGAACTGCTGAATTTGTGTGGCGTAGGCCTGCACTTGCTGCGCGTACTGCTGCACCAGCTCGATATTGTTGGCGAGCTGGGTGATTTCGGTCGATCCGCCGAACCCTGCAACCGACCCGGCGCGAGCCAGGGGGGCGGTAGCGGTGAAAGCAGATGCGATAGCCAGGGTGATGAATTGCTTGCGGTTCATTTGGAGCCTCCTTTGAAGTAACGGGGTTCGCCCAGGGGGGCGGCTTTGTAGCTGTAGCCAGCACGGTTTGCGGCTTGGCAGCGCAAGCCTTCTTCTGTATCCGCCCACTCGCGGGTTTTGCCTTTGGCGAGTTCGGCGCATTGCTTGAGTTCTGCCCGGCCTTCGGCTTCATGGGCGACGAACCAATCGACGAGCTTCTGATCGACTTCGGGCGGCTTTTTCTCACCGCAGCCGGTGAGCGCGGCTAGCAACCCAGCCACCAGGACGGCGGCGACTATCTTCAATAGCGCCGAGCGGGTGTAACCAGGGCTTTGCCGCTCTGCCTCATGCAGCACGCCAAAGGCTGCTTTCATGTCTTCACGAAGGGAGGCCGTTGCCCCACGCATCAAGAAGAAGGCCGCGATGCAAAAGGCAATCGTGGTCAGGAACGCGAGCAGGGCGGTCATAGCTTCACCCCCGCGACCAGGATCAAGACCACTGCGAGCGCGATCCCGGCAATTGGGATGGCCAGCGGCTTCAACCGCGAGGGGTCGAACATGGAATTGAGCGCCACCAGGGCACCAAGGCCAGCGAATGCGCCAAAGATGGCGGCATTGCCTGACCACAGATTGAGCGCCCCGCCGAGCATCGAGGCCAGGATGGGGGCAACGCAGACCATCCTGAAGATGGCCCGCGAGCGCACCGCACGGGCGCGAACTTCGGGGGGGTCGATGACGCGAAAATCAGCGTCGATTACAGCGGGGGAATGCTCCCCGTAATGCTTGAGTTGAGACATGGCCTAGCCCTTTCATGTTTGCCGTTGGAAACATGGATTCGGGCATTGCCTTCGATGGAAAACGACCGAACCCACCGCCTAGCGAGAGCTAGGCAAAGTGGTGGCCTTGTGGTTCCACCGTATCAGCGCAAATCTACATAACGGGTCTTCCGTTATTCGCTCGGGACTGACAGATACCGAGGCGATCCAGGGCAGACGAGGCCCGGCGAGATGCTTTTGAAAATACTACCTTAAACGTCTGAAGCGTGCCGCTGTTGACTCAGCACACCTTCGGCCAATTGTCGCCGCTTGCGCCTTCTACTTTCTTGCTGCGCTTGGTGCTGGATCGAGGTGCCGCCATGAAGGCTTTGACCGTCGAGCCCTTAACCACGATCCCGCTGCCTTGCCCATCGTCTTTGAGCAGTTCCGCGACATCGTTCCAGTCGTAGCCTTCACGCCGCAGTTTTTCGACCTCGGCGCGGAGCATGAGCACCGCTTCCTTGTTCGATTCGACCTCAGTTCGAGGTTTCGGCGGGACTGCTTGCAGCTTCGATTTCAGGCGCTCGATGGTGTCAATCGAGATAGCCATTGCACTCCTTTCATGGTTGATTTTTTGCACTCTCCTTGCAGTGACGATGCCGTTTTCTTGCAGTGAAGGTGCAGCCTTCACGCGGGTTCATGCAGTGCTTGTGCAGTGCTCTTGCACTGTTTCTGCCTCAAGCTGGTTTTCTCCCAGCTTGAGGCGCATGATACCATACCGAACAGCGAGAATACTAGGGGACAGGATGGGGGCAACGCAGACCATCCTGAAGATGGCCCGCGAGCGCACCGCACGGGCGCGAACTTCGGGGGGGTCGATGACGCGAAAATCAGCGTCGATTACAGCGGGGGAATGCTCCC
>CAISUK010000040.1 GCA_903888645.1 uncultured Pseudomonadota bacterium
GGCCGGATCAGAATCCGCCCTCTCTTTGCCGTCAATGGGCGGTTGAACATGGCTTGGAGCTGGTTGTTTTTTGCCCTCAAACGGCCCGACTGGGCACTCTACGAAGTAGGTTTTCTCTGGCTTTCGATCGTCGCCTTGATCGTCGTTCTGGTGCCATTTTCGAGATTGGCCAGCTGGCTGCTGGTGCCTTATCTCGCCTGGGTATCTTTTGCTTCGATACTCAATAGCGCGATCGTCGAGCTGAATCGGCCCTTCACGTAAATTGCCAACTCCGTGGCGCGCCGTTCGACTTCGCCTTGGCAACAGTTACACAGGCGCGACGATTCTGCCGTTGGCCTATCTTTCGTCTTCGCTCAGGGCAGCGGACAAGACATCGCGGATGAGCAGCGCGGCGCGTTCCGGTTGCGCTTCATGGAGCAGATGGCCGCCATCCCAGCGCAATATTTTGGCGTCCGGAAAGCTGCCTGCGATGATACGGCGCAATGGTTGTTCGGGTACCCAATAGTCCTGCGTGCCCAGTACGAATGTCGATTGGAGATCCTGCCGGCCGCGTGTTACTTCGAGCAGCGCCGGCAGGTCGGCGGCCGCCATGAAGCCCATGGTGCCCCGGACATGCGCCGCATCGCTGAACAGCCTGGCGTAGCGCGCCCGCTGCGCCGGCGGAACGACCGAACGCGTCGAATCGAGCAAACCGTCGACCATCCGGCCTCGGGAGCCCAGCGCCGCCAGCCACGACGTGACGATGGATGACGTGGCAATCGGTGTCAGTACCGGCGAGAGCAATACGGTGTATAACGCCGGCGGTGGCACCAGCGACGGATTGAAGCCGACCACCGCGCAGGGTGGCCGCCCCGCTGCGCAAGCCCAACGAACCGCCAGGGCACCGCCCGAGGAGTGTCCGACAATGACTCTTACCGGGGGCAGTCGCAACGCGACTAGGAGTTTGTCGATATCGGCGGCGATGCGCGGCAAGGTCAGCGAATCCTGAGTCGCACCAGTCGTAAATCCATGTCCGGGAAGATCGGGGACCACGACCGTTGCCACTTCGGCGAGTGCGGGCAACAGGTCGGCCCAGGAATGCGCCGATGAACCGGTGCCGTGCAGCAGCAGGATCGTCGGTCCCTGACCGGCCACCTGTACATGCCACTCGAGCCCGTCGGTGTTGATCGACAAGCTGAATTCTCGATGCGGCCAGTCGCGCGGCAAACGCGTCGGTATTGCAGAATGCGTCATGGGCAGTGGCTTTCGGCGTTGCGGTCATCTGCGCCCAAGGGCAGTCGAGATGGGGATATGTCATTCATGAATTTCGTCAATGGCCAATGATAAACGGGCCGGCGAGCGAAGTAACGCGTTGACCGAGCGAATCGCCCTTGGACAGTCGTCGCCCAGTTGTATCATTCGCGGCGGCCAGCGATGGCGTCGTTGCGCAAGAATGCGCTGAAAGCAATCGAATGCAAAGGACCAATGATGCTTATGTCTTGCCAGGAAGGCGCAGTAGTTCTTGCGCGATTGGCCTGGCCATGACAAAGGGTTGCCGGGGTCTGGTCATCCTGATAGTGGCTTGGGCTCTGATTGCGCCGGCACGAGCACAGGTCGCAACCGTTGACGCACTCTTGACCGGCCGCGCCGTGCCTATCGATGTCTATCATCCCGACGCTGTCCCACGTGGCGCCTTCGTCCTGGCGCATGGATTCATGCGCTCGCGGGCGACCATGGCCGAACATGCGGCGGCGCTGGCGCACGATGGTGTGCTGGCCATCGCGCCGGACC
>CAISUK010000041.1 GCA_903888645.1 uncultured Pseudomonadota bacterium
GCCCTGACGATTACCGGAAAATGAAATTTTTTGCCTGGGGCGCCGAGGCCGACCAACAGGAAATCATGAAGAGCCTCGGCTACACGCCGGTGCCCCTGGAAACCAGCGACATCCTGCCGTCGATCCAGACCGGCATGATCAATGCCGTGCCTTCGACGCCCTATTTCGCCCTCGCCAGCCAAATCTATACCAGTGCGCCGAACATGCTGGCAATCAACTGGGCGCCCATCGTTGGCGCCTTGGTGATCACTCGCAAAGCCTGGGATGAGATGACACCGGCGGTGCAGGCGGCAGTGCGTGCCGCCGGTGAAAAAGCCGGCATGCAGATCCGCAGCAAGGCGCGGCAGGAAGTCGATGAGGCAGTGGACGCCATGAAGAAACGCGGGCTGACGGTCAATCAACCCAATGCCGAACAACTGCGCGAGTGGAACGATCTGGCCGAGAAGCTCTATCCGCGTATTCGCGGCAAGATGGTACCGGCCGACACCTTTGACGAAGTCTTCAGCAACCTGAAAGCCTATCGCGCCGGCAAGGGTAAATAGTCTTGGCGTCAATTTCGTTGGCTCGCCTGGGCGCGCTATGGCGCTTTGACGAGATCCTGTCGGCGGCGGCGCTGGCGCTGATGACGCTGATTCCGCTGATTGAAATAATGGCGCGGCCGCTGCTCGGCAAGGGTGTCGAGAATGCCCCGGTACTGGTGCAGCATCTCGGCCTGGTGCTGGCCATGTTCGGCGCCGTAGCCGCGGAGCGATACGGTCATCTCACGACACTCGGCAGCAGCCTGGGCGCGATGGGCGACAAGCGCTTCCAGGCATTCGTTCGATTTTTTGCCGAAGGCAGTGCCGCACTGATTTGCGGCCTGCTGGCGCTGGCCAGTTGGCGCTTCGTCGCCAGCGAGATGGAGGCGTCGCACAACCTTGCCTATGGCATACCGGTGTGGTGGGTGCAGGCGACGATGCCGATCGGGTTCTTGCTGCTCGGGGCGAAACTGGGCGGGCGCTGCGCCGACTCGAGTTGGCTTAAGGTGGCGTGCGGGACGCTGCTGCCGGCGGCCGGCTTCCTGCTGGCAAGCGAGTTTGACGGGAGTTCGCTGCCGCTGTGGCCGAGCGCGCTCTTCCTGATCGCCGTGCTGCTGGGGGGCGCACCGATCTTTATCGTGCTCGGTGGTCTGGCGCTGGCCTTGTTCTGGCAGGACGGGCAGCCGCTGGCTTCGGTGCCCCTTTCGCACTACCAGATCACCGTCAATCCGTCGTTGCCGGCGCTGCCTTTGTTTACGCTGGCCGGGTTGATTTTTGCTCGCACCGGAGCAGCGCAAAGACTGGGCGGCTTCTTTATCGCCCTGTTTGGCGAAGGCGTCACCGGTACCGTGGTTGCCGCCGCCGTACTCTGTTCCTGTTTCACGGCCTTTACGGGCGGCAGCGGCGTGACGATTCTGGCTCTGGGCGGCCTGTTGCTGCCGCTGCTGCGCAATGCCGGTTTTCCCGAACAGCGCGGCATCAGCCTGGTCACCAGTGCCAGCGCCCTGGGCGTGCTGCTGGCGCCGTCGGTACCGCTGATCATGTACGCCATCATCGCCCGCGTCCCGATCAACACGATGTTCCTGGCCGGCGTGGTGCCCGCCGCGGTGATGGTGGTGTTCCTGTTGATCTTTGGCGGTTACCTGAAGCGTGGCGGCGTCGCCGCGCCGGGCAACGGGTCGGCGGCGCCAATGCCGCCGAACCTTCCCGAGGCCGGGCATGTCATGGCAGCCGCATGGCTCGCCAAATGGGAAATTGTCGCGCCGCTGGTCGCCATCGGTTCGCTGGTCAGCGGCCTGGCGACACCTACCGAGAGCGCTGCGGTAACGGCTGTCTACGCGATCCTGACGCAGAGCGTGGCGCACCGGGAACTGACACTGCGCATTCTTGGCAAATGCCTGGCCGACTGCGCGCAGATCATCGGCGGTGTCATGCTGATACTCGGCATGGCGCTGGGCCTGACCAATTATCTCGTCGATGCCGGTATTCCCGATGCTGCCATCGAGTGGGTGCAGGGTGTCATCCCCAACAAATTTTTCTTCCTGCTGGCGCTCAACGGCTTTCTATTCCTGGCCGGCGCCCTGATGGAAATCTTCGCCGCCATTGTCGTCCTGGTGCCATTGTTGCTGCCGCTGGCGCAAAGCTACGGCATCGACCCGGTGCATTTCGGCATCATCTTCCTCGCCAATATGGAAATGGGCTTTCTTTGTCCGCCGGCAGGGATGAATATCTATTTCGCCTCGGCCATGTTCGACAAGCCGATACGCTATGTGGCGATCTCGGTCATGCCCGCCTTGCTGGCGATTTTTCTCGGTACATTGGCCATCTCCTGGCTGCCGATCATTGCCACCGGCATACCGTCGCTATTTGCGGCGACGGGCCGATAGGCAGCCGTTGACGATCCCTTCACAGCGCGGAATCGATGACGGCCAGGTAGTGGCAGCCGGTTCCGGCGGCGACGAAACAGTGCCACACGGCATGCCCGTAGCGTAGTCGCGAGTCCAGCAGGAAGAAGATCACCCCGGCACTGTAGGCAAATCCGCCGGCCACCAGCCAGGCAACGCCGGCTTCCGGCGCGCGCTCGACAAGCGGCACGGCAGCGACCAGGGCAAGCCAGCCCATGACGAGGTAAACACCGGTTGACAGCCAGGGATGCGTCAGGCGATCGCAGGCTTTCAGCGTTGCGCCGACGAGCGCAATCGACCAGATCAGTGCGAACAAGGTCCACTCCATGACGCTGTTCAATGACCCCAGCGCAAAGGCCGTGTAGGTACCGGCGATGAATATGCAGATGGCACCGTGATCGAGTTTCAGCACGAGGCGCTTGGCGCGGCTTGGCGGCAAAGCGTGGTAGAGCGTCGAGGTGAGGTAGAGCAGCACCATCGTCAACGCGAACACCGAGACACCGACGATTTTTGCGCTACCCAGATGGCCTATCGCGTGGAGCAGCAACGGCGATGCAAGAATGGCCGCCAGCAGCGCGGCGCCGTGAATGATGCTATTGGCGAGTTCCTCGCCGGGACTTTGCGTGCGCTGGTTCACCTGTTCACGTTAACAGAGCGCGAGCGCTTCTTCGCGGGCCGGCAATTGCAGCGCGCCAAGGTTCAGATCGATGATGCGGCGCAGCGCATCTGCCACCGCCGGATCGGCACCGACAAAGGCAATGCCGGCCAATGGATAATGGACATTGACGACGCTTCCAACCACCTCAAACGCTGGCCGCTTGCCGTTGAAAACGATGAGCGTGCACTGCTCGCCGATACGCATCGTCGCTTCTTCGCAAACGACCAGGCCGCCGGCAACGGACGCCTCCACAAGGGTGCCATTGTGATAACGCCCGGCGAGTTGAAACACCGTGCGCGAGTGAAAGGGAAAGCGCGGGTGGCGACGGCGATCATTTAGCGACATGGGCGATCTCCAATAGTTGAATGGCACAAGATGCCAGCAAAGCCTTTGTCATTAACCAGATGCCTTACCGCGCATGATCGTCGCTTGAGAAATTGAACAGCGTCGTCAAGTCGCCGATCGCCGGGCCGTTCTCGGGAATATAGCCATCGTCATGTTCGAAAACGGCATTCGGCAAATTGTCGCGACTGCGTTTCGACAGCGGCGGCAGCTTCCAGTTGTGCTCGATGAACTTGAGGATGGAAGCGTGATCGTGATAAACGTGATCGACGTGGCCTGTCTTTGCGTAAGGCGAGACGACGATCAAGGGAATGCGCGGACCGTCGCCGAAAAAGTCGAGCGGCTGGATGCGGCCGGAGTCAAAGTAACCGCCACCTTCGTCGGTGGTGATGATGATGGCGGTGTCCTGCCATAGCGCCGGGTTGGCCTTGACCTTGTCAACCAATGTCTTGAGGAAAACCTCGTAGCGGGCCGGCGCCGAGTAACCCGGGTGGCCGCTGTCAAGATTCTTCGGCACGACGAACGACACCGCGGGCAGCGTGCCGGTCTCGACATTGTCATAGAAGCTGGTCAGCCCCTGCAGGTTGGCCTTCAGCGCCGGATTGCCGACAACGTTGGCGGAGGCATTGAGCGGATCGCCGATGGTGTTGTAGAGGAGCGGCCGTGCCGTGCTTATCGCGGCAGGCGTGGCGTACGCGGCAATGACACCATCGGGAGTACCTGGAGGAAACTGTGCCTTCACTCCCGCGAAGACTTGCGGGTAGATAAAACCCAGGTAAAGCGGGTCGGTGGTGACATCGGCATCGTCGCGGCCGCCGGTGAACCATTTCCAGCTCACATTGTGCTGTGACAGGGATTCACCGATGGTCGGCACGGTTTGCGGCGGATAGACATAAATGGTATCGCCGAGCGTCTTGGGCGTGCCATCAATCGCATATGGCGGCTCATAGTTATTCACCAGGTAATAGGCGCCACGTTCGCAGTTGCTCTTGAGGTCGTGCTCGCGCAATACCATGTGAATGGCGCCAACGCCTGGCGCTTCGGCATCGGCACATTTCACGTAGGAGCCACCCGAGTAGCCGTCGCGAATGTAAAAGTTATCGGTGTGCAACTGCGGATCGGGATTCTCGATCTGGTTGGCCGGCGGCGTCGCCAGCTTGCCGTCGATGCGATACACGGCGGCGTCGCCAGTGGCAATTGCGAAAAAGTTCGCGCCGGTGCCGCCCATCACCGATTGATGGAAGTTGTCGCTGAGCGCACCCTCCTGGGCCAGTTGTTTGAAGTAAGGTGCATCGCCCTGGCCGATGTTGAAAAAGCCCATCAGCTCGCCGCCTTGGCCGGTATTGCCGGAAGTCACGTCCTTCGTGTCACCGCCCGTTCCGACCGTCATGGCGACCCAGGTAAACAGATCGTGGCGCTGGTTGGCACCGCCAGTTTGCTGCCACATCTGGAAGAAACGGTGCGCAGGATCACCAAGACCAGCAGCATACGGAACGAATTTCGTGATCTGGAACGGACCGTTGGCGGCGAGCGTCGCGAAGCGCGGATCGGGAATGTTGCCGAATAGTTTCAGCGTCGCCGGGTCGTAGGCGCCGGTCAGCGTCGGCTGAGGAAGCTTGGCGTAGGCATCGAGACGCGTCGGTTCGATGGTGTAACGACCACGCCGGTTGGTTGCCTCGCGCTGCACGGCCTTGCCGTAATTCGCGCCCGGCGTGCCGTCGCTGTTGACGATGCCCTCGGAGAGCAGGTTCTTTACTGATTCCCCAGCCGGTGGCACATAGGTGGCAAACAAGGTATCGAAGGTGACGTTTTCGCCGACGACGACAATGACATGCTTGATGGGCGTGGTGGTCGCCGGTTCTGCGGCGATTGCCGGAAGGCTGGCAACAATGGCTGCCGACATGGTCGCCAGACGAAACGTGTTCATGGTCAATCGCTCCCGCAAGTTGGTGAGGGAGCGAAGATAGGCGTTGCTCGTTACCGGCGTATGACAGCACGAGAATGATGGCGATGTAACGGTCCGGTCACATTGATCGCCTATCCTTCGCAAAATATTTAATAAGCTGAGCAGATGTTCTTGACACGAGTAGCGCCGCACGACGACGCTTGCCCACATCAGTTTTTGCCGCGCTGTGGCCGGCGCGCCTGGCATCGTTCGTGACGCTCCGCGTAAGGTCGATCTTCGTCTCCGACATCCATCTGGGTACGCGCGGCTGTCAAGCGGAGCGCCTGCTCGAGTTCCTGCGTAACCATCACGCCGAATACTTGTTCCTGCTCGGCGACATTGTCGATTTTTGGGCGATGAGCCGCAGCATCCACTGGACTGCAACGCAGAATACGGTAGTGCAGAAGGTACTGCGTCGCGCCCGCCATGGCGAACAGGTTTTCCTGATTCCGGGTAACCATGATGAGGCCCTGCGAGAGTATTCGGGGACCGCATTCGGGGACATCCGGGTAGTCAATGAATATGTCCATACCTCCGCCGACGGTCGCCGCTACCTGCTGATCCATGGCGACGAATTCGACCAGGTGACCCGCCATCATCGCTGGGTTGCGGTGCTCGGCGACGTCTCCTATACCATCCTGGTTCATCTCAACGGCTGGCTGTCGTGGTGGCGTCGTCGCTTGAACATTCCCGGCTATTGGTCACTCGCCGGATATACCAAGCGCAAGGTCAAGACCGCTGTCAGTTTCATTTTCGATTTCGAGGACTCCGTGGTTCGTGCTGTGCGCGAGCGTGGCATTGACGGTGTCATCTGTGGCCATATTCACAGCGCCAGCTTACGCACCATCGACGGCATCGACTACATGAATTGCGGCGATTGGGTCGATAGCTGTACTGCGATTGTCGAACATCTCGACGGCCGCATGGAATTGATTCAGGGAGCCGCCTTGCCGGCTGGCTCAAATTCAGAAGAGATCGCTGCAGCGGCAATGCCAAGCAGTTGCTAGCACTCCTCGTCGCGCGCCGCATGGAACTGGCGATAGTCGCTGCGTTCCGGGTGGTCGCCATCGACCGCGATGTCGGGGCCGAACAGGGGCGTGTAGCCGACTTCTTCCAGCCAGCCGAGGGCTTCCTGTTCGAGTTGCTCTTCGGTCATGGCTCGCCCTGTATCAACGCGTCATCAGCTCGATGTAGGTCTGATAACTGTAGCTGCGGTTTTTCTTCTGGCCGGTCAGTTCGCTGACGATACCGAGATCCTCCAGCAACCTGACCGCCGCATTCGCCGTAGGAAAGCTGGTGTTGAGCGCCTGGCGGGCCAGTTCGACGGTAAAGCGCGGCATCGTCGGCAGGGCTTCAAACAGGCGGTAACTCGCCGGGCCAGACTTGGGCGAAGCCAGCAGCCTGCGACGGTCGGCGGCGATCAGGCTGGCAATGGCAACGATTCCGCGCTCGGCCTCGCTTGCCGCAGCCGCTATGCCCTCTAGAAAGAACCCGACCCAGCCCTCCCAGTCGCCTTGCGTACGAATGGCAGACAAATGCTGGTAATACGCCGACTGGTGCTGCTTCAGGTAACCGCTGAGATACATCAGGGGTTCGGGCAGCAGGCGCCAGTGCTCCATCAGCGCCGCAATCAGCAAGCGCCCGATGCGACCGTTGCCGTCGAGAAACGGGTGGATGGTTTCGAACTGCGCATGAACCAGCGCAACCTTCACCAGCGGCGGTAATTGAGGAGCCGGGTCGTCGTGAATGAAGCGCTCGACATCGGCCAGCAAATCCGCCACGCGCTCCGCCGGCGGCGGCACAATCGCTGCTTTACCAGGCCGCGTGCCGCCGATCCAGTTTTGCGAACGACGCAACTCGCCGGGCTGCTTGCCGCTGCCGCGCACTCCGTCGAGCAGCAGGCGGTGAGCCTCGCACAGCAAGCGCACGTTAATCGGCAGTCCGGCCGGGTCGCGCAGATTGTCCTGCACCAACCGGAACGCCCGCAGGTAATTGGTCACCTCTTCGACATCGTCGCTATTGCCGATGGCAAAGCCGGCCTCGTCATCGAACAGGTCGACCAGCGTTGCCTGCGTTCCTTCGATTTGCGAAGTCAGCAGGGCTTCCTTGCGGACAGCGCTATAGAGCAGCCAATCCACCGATGGCACCAACCCCGATACCCCGGACAAGCGCGCCAGAGCCAGCCCGGCAGCGCGATTGCCCGCTTCGAAGCAGGCCGGCGCCAATGCCGGCTTGTTCGGCGGTAGCGGCAGCGGGACAAATGCCTTAACGGCTTCGCCCAGCGTGGTGGAGGTGGTGTAAGTGCCGGTGCGGCGCATGATATGTAAAGATTCTTTAAACGATGTTTATTATATTAAAGCAATCGTTAATACATTGTCACGCAGTGAAAGCGGATTTGAATTGGCCGTTCATCGCCGTCAGCGCGATGAAGTTGGCCGGATAGGGTCATCCTCGCCAGACCAGATAACCAAGTTACCCACGGGCGAGCGGGAACCGTCCGGCCAGCGTCCGCCCGTCGTGCCTATCGCAGCGAGCGCCAGTGCGATGGTTGTTTTGCCGGTGCCGGGTGCGCCACCCAATACGACTAAGCGGGATTCTGGGGTTTTGCAGACTGTTGCGGACTGCTTTGGACTAGGGGATGGCTCGACAGGAATCGAATAATGAGACTAACGTATTGATTTACTAGCGTTATATTTTCTCGAATTACAGATACACCCACAAATATACCCACACAAGATGCTTGCTAGGGGCGTTTCGGGGCGGTTTGGGCTTGCACTAAGTCTACATGGCATTGTTGGACGGAGCCGCTACGCGGAGAAGAACCAATTGGCCGCTGCACGAATTATTGTGTGATCTCACGCCCTCGCTCGTGAGGGGTGATTGTGCACAACTTCGTGAGGATAAGCCAGTATGAACACAGCATCGTCAGCGC
>CAISUK010000042.1 GCA_903888645.1 uncultured Pseudomonadota bacterium
AAACACTTCCAGGCTTCACTACAACATCAATTTACGTAGCCACGGTAACCGTCAGCACACCTGGTTGCCGCAATGCCGCCGTGTATCGCCAGTAAACGGCCGCCACCTACACCGGTTGGATTGTGGTCGGTCACTCCGTGCCGACGCCTTCTCTTACCCCACGAAGTGCGCCAAGCTTGCGATACAGGGTTCGCTTGCCGACGCCAATCTTGCCCGCCAGCGCTGTGCGATCGCCAGAAAACCTTTCGTCGACCCAACGCAGGTAGCGCATTTCCAGTTCCGTCAGGTCGATCGGTTCATTAACAACGAACGCTGATTTGGTAGCTGCCGGGGCATCGAGTATTACCTCGCCATCAGGAGTTTGCGCCAGGCCGGTCACCAAATGGGTGGGCGCAATCTCGTCTCCGTCGGCGAGGATCGTGGCGCGCTCGATGAGGTTACGCAACTCGCGAATATTGCCCGGGTAAGCACGCGCCTCCAATGTAGCAATCGCAGCGTTCGACAGGCGTAGCTGGCGAGACCCTACCACGCGCTTTAAAAGGGAATCGGCCAATAGCGAAACGTCCTCGCGGCGTTGCGCCAGAGAAGGAATGTGGATCGGGAAGGTGCCGATCCGATGATAAAGGTCGCGACGAAAAGTCTCCGCTTCGACCATGCCATGAATGTCTCTGTGCGTCGCGGTAAGGAGCCGAAAATCCGAGCGGAGGGTTTCGATGCCACCAACGCGACGATACGTGCCCGTTTCCAGCAATCGCAGCAGTTTGACTTGCAGCGGAAGCGGAATATCGCCAACCTCGTCAAGAAACAAGGTGCCGCCACTGGCCGATTCGACGAGCCCGATCTTTCGGTGGGTTGCACCCGTGAAAGCACCCTTTTCGTAACCGAAGAGTTCGCTCTCGAACAGAGTTTCTGTGAGGCCCGAGCAATCCACCACGACAAACGGCCCGTCGCTACGCCGCCCCGCTTCATGAGTGAGGCGGGCAACCAGTTCCTTGCCGGTGCCAGTTTCGCCAAGCAGGAGAACCGCTGCATCGGTCGGTGCCACCCGCATGACCAGCGAGAGCATGTGCTTGAAGGCGGCGGAACGTCCCACCAGTCCCTCGGCTGCCGGCCGACTGGAGGCCTGTTTGACGACCCGCAGTGTCTCCACAAAATAACTCACCTCGCCCTGCTGGTTGCGGACCGGCGTCGTCTCAACATCGACATGTTCCTCGCCGCGCGGCGTGTGGTGCAAGTGCAGGACGCGTTGCATCTGTCCGCTCTCCTGGCTCTTGCGTAGTGGGCAGGATTCGCCGGCCTGGTCGCACGGCACTGTGAAGCGATGCGACACCTCGTAACAATGACGCCCGATGACCGGTCGACCCTGGCCGAACTCCCGTGCATAGGCCTGATTGGCGGCGACGATGCGGTAATCGACATCCATGACGATGCGTGGCTCGGCCAGCCCATCAAGAAACGAAAGCAGTTCGGGTAGCGACTTATTGGCGAAAGTCATCAGTGTATTTTTATGTCGATAATGGCACCACTATACGCAAATACTGCGAGATAGATGCCAATAATGGCACTAGAAGAATCGATTGCAGTCTTCGCGTCAATATAACAATTAAAATAATCTTTTTAATTCATTGCGTTAAGAAGACTGGCCATCTTAGCAATGACATGGCATGCAACTTGATAAAGATGGGCATCTCCATCGTCAAAGTTGCCACCATGACCGAACATTGTATTGACTACCAACGTCGTCGCTTGCTGGTTGCCGCCGCTGCAGCAGGTGGCATTGGCACGGCGATCACGATGGTGCCGTTCGTCTCGAGCATGTTGCCATCGGAGCGGGCGCGCGCCACTGGCGCCCCGGTCGAAGCCGATATCGGCCACCTGCAGCCCGGCCAGATGATGACCGTCGAGTGGCGCGGCAAGCCGGTCTGGGTTCTCCATCGCACGCCAGAGATGCTGGCGTCCTTACCTAAAATCACTGAACGCGTCAGCGATCCGGCGTCGGAGAAGCTGCAGCAGCCGGAATACTGCCGGTCGGAACATCGATCGATCAAGCCGGAGATATTCGTCGCCATTGGTATTTGCACACACCTGGGCTGTTCGCCGGGCTCGCGCTTTGCCAGCGGTGCCGTCGACGGCATAGACGCCGACTGGCCGGGCGGCTTTTTCTGTCCCTGTCACGGGTCAACCTTCGACCTTGCCGGGCGCGTCTTCAAGAACAAGCCGGCACCGACCAATCTTGAGATTCCCATTCATGATTACCTGACCGAGACGCGTCTGCTGATCGGCGAGGAAAGAAAGCCCGCCTGACATGGTCTATTTTCGGCAAATCCACGACACCCGCTCGCACAGCTATACCTATTTGCTGGCCGATGCGAGTGGCCTCCATGCCGTGATCATCGATCCGGTCGCGGGTGAGGTGACGCTTTACCTGTCGCTTCTCGATGAAATCAAGGCGAGTCTCATCCATATTCTGGTCACCCATGCGCATCGTTCCGACAGTACCTGGCTGGCGGAACTGCAAAAGGCCACCGGCGCGAAGCTCGTCGTTGGCGCCCGCTGCACTATCGGTGACTGCGGAACAACCACCCGTGTCAGTGAGGGCGATGTCATTGTCTTTGGCGACGAGTCACTCCGCTGCCTGACAACGCCGGGTCATACCGCATGCGGCGTTTCCTATCTGTGGCGCGACCGGGTCTTCACTGGCGATACGTTGCCCGTAATGCCGCAGCCATCCGATCGATTGGCTGAAGAGAATCCCGGCACGCTGTTCGACAGCCTGACCCGCAAGCTACTCACCCTACCCGATGAGACGCTCGTCTTTCCCGGCCATGACTTTGCCGGTCGCCGGGTCAGCTGTATCGCCGAAGAGCGTGATTCCAGTCCGACCCTGACCGGAGCCACGCGTGACGAGTTCATTGCCAAGTTTCATGTTGCTGCCGCAGGCAACGAGTTACGACGATAGTTGCGCCACCCACGGGTCCCAGACAAGGTCTATACATCTAATTCAGCAATTCGACTACACAGTACACAGCGAACCTTTCCACAGTGGATGTTTCCACGCCGCACCACAGAGTTTTTTAACCCAAGGAGATGCAAATCATGAATACAAACGTAGGTAGTGTCGATCGTACCGTCCGTATTGTTGCCGGCCTGGGCCTGATCGGCGCGGCCCTGACGGGAGTCATTGGTGTGTGGGGTTTTATCGGCATCGTACCGCTTGCAACCGGTCTTTTCCGCTTCTGTCCGGCCTATCTGCCGTTCGGTTTGAATACCTGCGGAACCAAGAAATAAGAAGGCAGCTTCAGCAGCCGTCCCCCCCGCAATTTACGAGTCCAAACAGGCAACCAAAGTGAACAGTCCAAATTTGCATCCATCGATCGTTGACGCCGCCGGATTCGACCATGAACTCGAAAATTGGCACTGCAATACCGGCGGCCGGACCATCCATGCCAAGAGGATCGGGGGCCGGTTTCGTCGACTGAAGCTCATTGGAGCATCCTCGTGGCTCGTCTTCTTTCTGGGGCCCTATCTTCGATGGGGCGGCAAGCAGGCGGTCATGTTCGACATTCCTGCCAGGCAGTTTCATTTCTTCGATATCACGGTATTGCCCCAGGACATCTGGATGCTGTCGCTAGTGCTGTTGCTCCTGGCGATGACACTGTTTGCGGTGACCTCGGTGGCGTCTCGAGTCTTCTGCGGATATTTCTGCTTTCAAACCGTCTGGACCGATTTGTTTGCTTGGCTGGATGAACGACTTGAGGGCAATCCGGCGCAACGTCATAAACTCGACAAGGCGCCCTGGACGTTGAAGAAGTTCGGGATCAAGGGGGTGAAGCATCTGATTTGGGTGGTCATAGGCGTTCTCACCGGCGTCAGTTTCTCGATTTGGTTTACCGATGCTTACGACTATTGGGGCCGCTTGTTCGCGGGGCAGTTACCCACCGTCGGCTGGGTTGCGCTAACGATGTTTACGGTCGGCACCTACGTCCTCGCAGGTCATCTGCGCGAGCAGGCCTGTTTCTGGATGTGTCCCTACGCCCGTATTCAGGGCGTGATGTCAGACGCGCAAACCATCATGCCCACCTATGACCGGAAGCGCGGCGAGCCACGGGGCAAGTTGCGCAAAGATGAGGTGGCGGGCGGTACCCAAAAGGGCGACTGCATCGATTGCTTTCAGTGCGTTCAGGTCTGTCCGACCGGTGTAGATATTCGCGACGGTCAGCAACTTGGCTGCATTACCTGCGGACTCTGCATCGACGCTTGCGACGCGGTGATGGAGAAAGTTGCCCGCCCGGTCGGGCTGATCCGCTACGCATCACTCGACGAGATCGAGGGCCGGAAGGTGAAGAAGCTTTACCAGCATCCGCGCACCCTCGTCTATTGCGCCATTATCCTGATCGCCTTTTCCGGCATCGCGTACGGCCTGACCCACATGGGTTCGCTGGTGCTGAACGTAACCCCGGACCGGCAACCGCTGTTTGTCCGCTTGAGCGACGGTTCGGTGCAGAACAAATACCAGCTCAAGGTGTTGAACAAGACCAGCCAGGATGTTCTGGTTGCGGTAACGACCGAAGGCGGCCTAGCAAATCAGATTTTGCTTGGCGCGGAGCAGCCGCTTAACGCCCACCACGGTAAAGAAACGACCTATACGCTTTTCATCAAGGTGCCTGAACGCAGTCTGAGAGGGGAAATCACACCGATCGAGTTTCGCGTACATAGCACTACCGACCCCAACATCGCCGCCGAATACAAGACTGTATTCAATGGGCCAAAACCGTTGAAGTGAGGAACCATGAACGCAACTGCGTATCGCGATGTGACCAAGGCAGTCTCCGCAAACCTGGCCACGCTGCGCAAGGATATTCCGGATGTCATGGCGGCGTTTTCTTCTCTCGCTGCCGCTGCAACGAAGGACGGAACGCTCGACAAGAAGACGAAGGAGCTTATTGCGCTGGCGCTCGGTGTAGCGGCACATTGTGACGCATGTCTCGGCTTCCACGTGCAGGCGCTGGTGAAATTGGGAGCCAGCAAGAGCGAGGTTGAAGAGGCGCTGGGCATGGCGGTGTATATGGGCGGCGGACCATCGCTGATGTATTCGGCCAACGCTCTGGCTGCATTCGAGGAGTTCTCCGCCGCTCATGCGGGAGCATGAAGCGTAACCACGGAGTCTCAGTTAAGAGTTTTCTGCAGCGCATTAGCATAGAGCGCATGCTGAACGCTCAGACATCCATTTAGGCGAGGAGAATGGTGATGATCAAGCACGCATTCGGTTTGGTTTTTGTCGGTCTCTTTGGTTTGGCGATGGCGCAAGAGCAGAACATTGAATCCGCCGTTGAAAATACCTTCAACCCGAAGCAGGCGACTTCCGAGCCGGTCGTCAGAATTGTCCGGGAAGGACGCACCTGCTACGAGGAAACATCCACTCAGAAAATGGTCGAAGCTTGCTACGACGGAAAAACCTACTACACGCCGATGACTGAAAAAACCCGCGCCAAGATCAAGTGTCCGGCAAAAGCAAAAGCACACGAATGAGGTTGGAGGTCGCTGCGCTGGGGCCTTCGACAATAACAGGCCGGCAAAAAGTCGGCCATCCCCAAGTCACAAACTGTAAAGGAAATCATCATGAAACTCGCAAAGTTTGCAATGATCGGCCTGCTCGGGGCTGCGCTTGCCACACCAACTTTTGCCCAAACAGGCCCAGGCATGGGCGGAATGGGCGGCATGGGCCCTGGCCAAGGCAGAGGCTTCGCGTTCAACAAGGGCAACACGACCGGCTGGTCGCTCATGACAGCGGAGGAACGTACCGCTCATCGCGACAAGATGCTCACCGCCAAGACCTACGATGAATGCAAGGCCGTGCAGGACGAGCACCACAAGGCAATGGAAGAACGTGCGAAGGAAAAGGGTGTGACCCTGCCGGCGCCGCGCCAGAACGGCTGTGACCGCATGAAGGCGCGCGGCCTGTTCAAGTAATCCCTGCCCAAGTTAGCACTGATATAGCTTCTCGGCCCGGGCTTCGGATGCTGCGGTTGCAGCGCTCTGAAAGTTCGGGAGTCGCAACCGCTATCTAGTTGGCATCGCAGATTGGCCGATAATCCTGCTACGAGTTGGCGCCTTGTCTAATATTTGCATTGATAGCTATATAGCGATATAATCCAGGAAGAAGATGCATTAGGCGACACTTGCCACGAACCATAGCGGAGCGCATCAAATGTACTTCAACAAATTTGCCATCGTGGCTTGTATATCAGCGCTCCCAATGGTGGCGTTAGCTGGCGACTTGGCTACGGCACCGGTCGTCGAACAGCGTGGTGGCGACTTCTATGTGGCGGAAGGGTCCGTCGAAGCCGTCCGCCAGAGCGTCATCTCTCCCCAGGTGGCCGGGCGGATTACCCAACTGAACGTCAAGGCTGGCGACGCGGTGCAGAAGGGGCAACTGCTAGTTCGGATTGACGCTCAGGCAGTCGCACAACAGGCCAACGCCAGCGAGGCGCAAGTTGAATCCGCGCAAGCGCAACTCAGCGTGGCGACCCGGGAATTCGAGCGCCAACAGCAACTCTTCCGCAAGCAGTACATCAGCCAGGCGGCGCTCGATCAGGCCGAAGCGCAATTCAAGGCCACCGCCGCGTCGGTGCGCGGCTTTGTGGCCCAAGCCGGTGCGGCGAGCACGCAGACCAGTTACTTCGCCATCGTTGCGCCGTTCGCCGGCACGGTGGCTGAGGTACCCAGCGAACTGGGCGACATGGCCATGCCGGGCAAGCCGCTCCTCACCGTCTTCGATCCGTCGGCGATGCGCGTGGTGGCGAACTTGCCGCAGAGCAAGCTGGCACAACTGCAAGCCAGGAGCGAGGTTCGCCTGGACATCCCGGGCTTGCCGGAAAGTCATCACAGCTTCGTTGCGCAAAGTGTGAACGTACTACCTACCGCCGACCCATCGACACACACTGTGCAGGTGCGCCTTGGCGTTCCGGCGACGGTCACCAAAGCATTGCCCGGCATGTTCGCCCGCGCCTATTTCGCCGTGCAGGGCGACGCCCGCAGCCGCCTGGTCATCCCCGCCAAGGCGGTCATTCAGCGCACCGAGCTGGAAGCCGTTTATGTGGTCGACAATGGCAGGGCGCTACTCCGCCAGGTGCGGCTGGGCAAGGCGACGGGCGATGCGGTCGAAGTGCTCTCGGGGCTCACCGCTGGTGAGCAGGTGGCGCTCGATCCAGTTGCCGCGGCACGGTTGCGCTGACCGGCGGCAACGATGATCGACACCCCGTCCGAACCCAAGCTCGGTGTCTCCGGGCGCATTGCCGGATTTTTCCAGAGCGCCCAGATCACGCCTTTGCTGGCGCTGGTCGCCATGTTGCTGGGGCTCTTCGCCATTCTTGTCACGCCGCGCGAGGAAGAGCCGCAGATCAACGTGACCATGGCCAATGTGCTGATTCCGTTTCCCGGTGCCTCCGCCAAGGACGTCGAGCAGATGGTGGCCGGTCCGGCGGAACAGGTGCTGGCGCAAATCGCCAACGTCGAGCATGTGATGTCGGTATCCCGACCCGGCCTGGCGGTGGTCACCGTTCAGTTCGAGGTCGGTGTGCCTCGCACGGAAGCGCTGGTGCGCCTCTACGACACCATCAATTCCAATGCCGATTGGCTGCCGGCTAATCTCGGCGTACTGCCGCCGATAATCAAGCCCAAGGGCATCGACGATGTGCCGATCGTCGCTCTGACGCTATACTCGAAGAATCCCGCGATCGGCAGCCTCGATCTCGAACGGGTCGCCCACTCCGTCGAAGCCGACCTCAAGCGCGTCAAGGGTACCCGTGAAGTGGTGACGCTCGGCGGCCCGAAGCGCGGCGTGCAGATCCAGCTCGATCCGGCGCGCCTGCAATCGGCCGGCGTCACCGTTACCGACCTGCGCACGGCTCTGCAGAGCGCCAATCTGGGCTTGCCGCTGGGCGACCTGCTTGCCGGCAACAAGGCGGTCAGTCTCGAAACCGGGCCGTTCCTCGAAGATGCTCGTGCTGTCGGCGAACTGGTGGTGGGCGTGCACAATCGCGCGCCGGTATTGCTCAAGGATGTCGCCGAAGTCAAGGATGGAGCTTTGCAACCGGAGCGCTATGTCTGGCACGGCGTCACCGGCAAGGACGGCGGTGAATATCCGGCGGTGACCCTCTCGGTGACCAAGAAACCCGGGCAAAACGCCGTCGAGGTGGCCGATGCGGTAATCAGGCGGATCGATCAGTTGAAGAATACCGTCATCCCCGCCGAGGTCGACGCCACGGTGGTGCGCAACTACGGCGTCACCGCCAACGACAAGGCCATCAAGCTGATCGAGAAGCTGATCTTCGCCACCGGCGCGGTGGTCACGCTGGTCTTCTTGACGCTCGGCCGGCGTGAAGCGGCGATCGTTGGCATGGCGGTGGTGCTGACCTTGATGGCAACGCTGTTCGCCTCCTGGGCCTGGGGATTTACGCTCAACCGCGTCTCGCTGTTCGCGCTGATCTTCTCCATTGGTCTCCTGGTCGATGACGCCATCGTGGTGGTCGAGAACATTCACCGCCACAAATCCCTGCATCCCGAAAAGTCCCTCGCCGAACTGATCCCTGGTGCCGTCGACGAAGTCGGCGGGCCGACTATTCTGGCCACGCTCACAGTGATTGCGGCGTTGCTGCCGATGGCCTTCGTCAGCGGCTTGATGGGGCCGTACATGAGCCCGATCCCGATCAACGCCAGCATGGGCATGCTGATCTCGCTGGCCATCGCCTTCGTCGTCACGCCCTGGCTGGCGAGACTTTGGCTGAAGGATACGACGCACGCAGCCATTGATGGCGGTGGCGATAGCGGCGAAAACGATAAGGGCCTCGCCGGCAAGCTTGACCGACTATCACATCACTTCTTCACACCGTTTCTCGACGATCAAGTCGGTGGCCGGAACCGCCTCAAACTCTGGCTCGTTGTGCTCGCCCTGATCGGGTTCTCGGTGCTGCTGCCGGTTGCCCAACTGGTCGTGCTGAAGATGCTGCCCCTGGACAATAAATCGGAGTTTCAGGTGGTCCTCGACATGCCTGCCGACGCGCCGCTGGAGAACACCGCCGCGGTATTGCGCGAGATGACCACGTATCTCGCGACGGTACCCGAGGTGGTCAACTACCAGGTCTATGCCGGGCTGGCGGCGCCGATCAACTTCAATGGCCTGGTCCG
>CAISUK010000043.1 GCA_903888645.1 uncultured Pseudomonadota bacterium
CGCATTTGCGCTCGATCGAGTTGCTGTGGGGCAGCCCGGAGTGCCGAAATGTGCTGACCGGCCTTTTGAACGATAACCGCAACGGCAAGCGTCAATGCTTTGATCCGGCCTCGTCCACGACGATATTTGCGCTGCTGAGCGAGCATGACAAACGGTTCCCGCAGTTCGCTTAGTTTGGGCTGCGCTTCGGCTAAACCAACCGATGGGGTGTTGATTTGATCGGCGCCATTACCTTGCTATTGGTATTTCAGCTGGTCGGTGAAGTCATCGCCCAGACCCTGAAATTGCCGATTCCCGGGCCGGTGATCGGGATGGCGTTGCTGTTCGCCGCACTGGTGATACGCGGCCACCCTTCGACAGATCTGCGCGATACGGCGCAGGGAATGTTGCAGCACCTTTCGTTGCTCTTCATTCCTGCCGGGACCGGCGTCATGTTGCATTTTCAGCGCATGTCGGACGAATGGCTGCCGCTGCTCGTCTCGCTGGTCGCCAGCACCGCCATCACGATTGCCGTTACGGCGCTGGCATTGCAATTATTTGCCGGCCGCAGTCACACCGGCAAGGATCGGCCGTGACACCGCGGCTCAGCGAGATCTGGGTTTATCTGGCGGCTTCGCCGCTGCTTGGTCTGACGCTGACCCTGCTCGCCTATCTGGGCGCATGCCAGGTGCACAAACGTTGCGGCGGCCACCCGCTGGCCAACCCGGTATTGCTGGCGGTGGTTTCCCTGGTCGGGCTGCTGTGGATCACCAACACGCCCTATCGCACCTACTTTGACGGTGCCCAATTCGTGCATTTTCTGCTTGGTCCGGCCACCGTGGCGCTGGCAATTCCCCTCCATGCGCAACTCGGCAAACTCAAACGCATGGCGCTACCCTTGCTGGGCGCGTTGCTCGTCGGCTCGCTGACAGCCGCCCTGTCGGCAGTGGTCATCGGCCGCCTGCTTGGCGCCAGCCAGGCGACGCAATTATCGCTGGCGCCGAAATCGGTGACGACGCCGATCGCCATGGGCATCGCCGAGCGTATCGGCGGCCTGCCTTCGCTGACCGCCGTGCTCGTCATCATGACCGGGATTCTCGGTGCGATCGGCGCGCGCAGCATCTACCGTGCCCTGCATATCGAGGACGATGCCGTGCGTGGTTTCGCCATGGGCATAGCGTCCCATGGCATCGGCACCGCGCGGGCATTCCAGGAAAGCGAGCAGATGGGCGCCTTCGCGGCGCTGGCGATGGGGCTGAACGGACTCATGACGGCGCTGCTGCTCCCCATCGTCATACCCTGGCTGGTAAGCTGAATGGCACACATTTGATATTGATCATGGCGTCATGAAAATTGTGTAGGATGATGACAAGGTTCTGCGAACGGCCAGGGTAGACGGCCAACCCTGGCCTGTTTCTGCTGGTTGGCATCGCTGCATCGGGATGGTGCCCCGATCGCCTTTGCCAATGCTTGGAGGTCACCGGCGACTCATGGACTCTGAAGTGACTCAACCTGATCAACCATCCACGCGCCCCTACTGGACCAAGTACGGCCTGGTGTGGCTGGTCATTGCCTTGCTTTTTCTGGTCTTTGCCGCCTATCAAATCCATGCCTTGCGGCTGGCCGCGGAAGCCTCGGCGCTGACCAATGCAAAGAATTTGACCGTGGTGCTGGAATCGAAGCTGAACAGCGACTTCGATGTGGTGGAACGTACCGTCGAGGATCTCGCCGCCGATATTGATCGGGAAGCGATGCGTCCCGAGCTCGCCAACCGCTATCGCGCACAAATCAATCGCTGGCTGCGGACCAAGGACGACGATACCGCGGGGGCATCGGCGCTACGTATTTTCGACGTCAAAGGTGACCTGCTTTATGGCAGCAAGGGCGATGAACCGACCATCAACATCGCCGACCGCCAGTACTTTCAGCAACTCAAAGCCAATCCGGCGAGTCCGACGGTTTTTTCCGAGATAGTCCTCAGCCGAATCACCGGGCGCGCGTCGATGTTTGTCGCCAAACCGGTGCTCAACCCGGCCGGGGCTTTTCTCGGCGTGGCGCTGAGCGCGATCGATCTCACGACGATCCACGAACATTTCCACATGATCGAACTCGGTAAAGAGGGCGTCGTGGTACTCCGTCGCCTGGAAACCGGCGCCGCGGTGGTGCGCTATCCCGGCCCGATCGTCGTCGACAACAAGCCGGACCCCGATATTCCCACCCGTCTGGCGATTCTCCGGGAGGGCGCCCAGGCGACCATAAGAATAACCTCGCCAGTCGATGGCGTCAGGCGCATCTACGGCGTGCGCAAGGTAGGCGGGTTTCCCTTCTTCATTGCCGTTGGCGTCGCCGAGGGCGACTATCTGGCCGAGTGGCGCGACACGTCCACGACGTCGTTCTTCGCCGCAGCGGCATTTCTGGCGATCCTGGCCAGCGTTTTCTATCGGCTCGCGGTCACCGAGTGGCGACAAGACAAAACCAAGGAAGCGCTACGCGAAAGCGAACAGCGTTACAGCGCTTTCTTCATGGACGCCAAGGCCGCCATGCTGATGGTCGACCCGGAGCGCAACGCGATCATTGACGCCAACCCGGCGGCACAGCGCTTCTACGGCTACGACCATGACAGCATCCGGCAGCTCAGGATGGCCGATATCAATGTCTTGCCGCTCCCCGATATCCGCGCCGAAATGCAAGCCGCCAAGGAAGAGCAGCGCGACTATTTCTGTTTTCCGCATCGCCTTGCCAATGGCGAAATTCGCCAGGTCGAGGTGTACTCCGGTCCCTTCACCCATCGCGGCAAAGCGGTCCTCTATTCGATCATTCACGACATCACGGCGCGCCGCCAGGCGGAAGAGATTCTGCTGATCAAGGATGCCGCCATCGAGGCTTCGATCAACGGCGTCGCCCTGGCCGATCTGGCGGGTCGCCTGACCTACACGAATCCAGCCTTTTGCCGCATGTGGGCGCTCGCGCCGGAGGCGGCGACAGAACACTCCGTCATAGACATGTGGCGATTGCCGGACGAAGCGGCCAAGACGATGGCCGCCGTTATCCGCCTTGGTCAGTGGTCGGGCGAACTGGAAGGAATCCGCGCCGACGGTCAGGCCTTTCCAGTGATGGTGGCGGCGACCCTGGTTCGCGATCGCATCGGCAAACCGCTCTGCATGATGGGTGCATTTACCGACATCACCGATCGCAAACGGAACGAGGCCGAACTGGAGAGCCACCGCCACCACCTGCAGGCGATGGTGCAGGAGCGCACCGCAGCGCTGCAGGATGCCAATGACAAATTGCTCGATACGCAATTTGCCATGGATAGCGCCGGTATCGGCATTCATTGGGTGGATGCCGACAGCGGCCGCTTCCTCTACGTCAATAAATATGCCGCCGAAATGCTCGGCTATAGCGTTGACGAGATGCTTGGCCTGGGTGTTCCCGATATCGACCCGAATTTCCCGCACATGGATTTCCGCGAAGCGACCGAATCAATTCGCCAGCAACGCGTCGCCAAGATTGAAACGGCGAACCAGACCAGGGATGGGCGCCTGATCCCGGTTGAAGTGACCGTCTACTTCATCCCCGGCAAGGGCGAGGCGCCCGGGCGGCTGATCTCTTTCCTGACCGACATCACCAGGCGCAAGGAGGCGGAAGCGGTCCTGCTGCGGGCCAAGGAAGCCGCCGAAACGGCCAACATCGCCAAGAGCGCGTTTCTCGCCAACATGTCGCACGAGATTCGCACGCCACTCAACGCCATCACCGGTATGGCCTATCTGATCGGCCGCTCCGGCGTCACGCCGAAGCAGGCCGAACGGCTCGAGGAGATCCAGACGGCG
>CAISUK010000044.1 GCA_903888645.1 uncultured Pseudomonadota bacterium
ATCAACTGCGGTGCCATTCCTGAAAACCTGCTGGAAAGCGAGCTCTTCGGCCATGAAAAAGGTTCGTTCACCGGGGCCATCGCCCGCCGCGCCGGGCGCTTCGAGCAAGCCGACGGCGGCACCCTGTTTCTCGATGAAATCGGCGACATGCCCATGCCGCTACAGGCCAAGTTACTGCGCGCTTTGCAGGAACGTGTCGTGCGACCGGTAGGTTCAACGACCAACATCCCGATCGACGTGCGTATCCTGTCGGCGACGCAACGCGATCTTTCGGAAGCCATTCGCGATAACGAGTTTCGTCAGGATCTTTATTACCGGCTCAACGTGGTATCGCTGACCTTGCCGCGTTTGTCTGAGCGCCGCGAAGACATTCCGCTGCTCTGCGCGCATTTCGTCGAGAAACTGGCCATGCGCTATCGCAAGCCGGCGCGTGCCTTTGCCCCGGAGTCGCTGGAAATGCTGGTCAATGCCGCTTGGCCGGGAAATATCCGACAACTGATCAACGTCGTCGAGCAGGCCGTCGCCCTGTCCACCTCTGCGCTCATTCCGGCAAGCCTGGTCCAGCAAGCCCTGCATGATGACGCTGAAGGTTCGTTGGAACCACTGGACGAGGCGCGCCGCGCTTTCGAGCATGATTATCTGGTCCGCCTGCTCAAGACTACCGCCGGCAATGTCACTCAGGCCGCCCGGTTGGCGCAGCGAAATCGCACGGAGTTCTACAAGTTGCTGCAAAGGCATAACCTGACGCCAGCGATGTTCAAGAACAGCAGCGATTGAGCCGCTTCGCTGTCGCCGTCGCGCGACAAGAATAATTCTTTAAATATCAGTAGCTTGGGTTTTATGGCTGAATAAGTGTCGGGCTTGCCCAACGACATTTTTTGGTTGCCCATCCGGGCAATCCCCCTAAAGTGTTGATTTGATGACGCCGTTAAGCTGGGTACGCGTCTTGCTCGTACAACGGTATCAATCTCATGGGAGTGCTGCGATGAACGCCAAATACCTTAGGCCGAGCGCGGATGCAACGACGCAGAATCCGTCTGACTTCATAAATTCTTCCCGATTTGCGAATGGCGCCGCGGTGATCGTTATCCTCGCCAGCCTGCTGCAAACCGCCGCGGTCGTCGGCATGATTCCTACCGGTCATGGCAGCGATAGCAATTGCCAGTCTGTGTTCTCTGCCGCTACTGGCAAGAACTCAACGCTCGGCGAGTGCGCCAGGTAATGAGCCGGACCATCACCGCAGGCGCGAGAGTTAACTTGGTTAACTTGCGCTGGCTCCGGGAGATCGTTGAAACGGTTTATGCGATCGCCTTGGCCATCGGCCTGATGGGCGGTGTCTGGGGTGGCGTCTATTATTTTTTTGGCAGCAACGGCCTGCTCAGTCGAATTTCCAGCAGCGTCGTGGTTGGCGAGCATGGTGCCTCAAGCCTGCTGGCCGTCAGCCTCGCCCTGCTGACTGCGCTGGCCATCATCTTCTGGCTGCCGCGCATGCAATCATCCAGACCGGCGAGTGCATTGCTCGGCGCTGTTGTGGTCGGCGGTTACAGCTTCCTGTTTCGCGCCTTGGCGACAGGCGTCTAGGGCTCTGGTCGAATGACCTAAACCGCTACCGGCGCTGGAATATGCGGGTGCGGGTGGTATCCCTGCAGAGTGAAATCCTCGAAGCGAAATGCTGTTAAATCCCTGACTTCGGGATTCAGGCGCATGGATGGCAGCGGGCGAACGTCTCGTCCCAGTTGCAGTTTGGCCTGCTCAAGATGATTCGAATAAATATGGGCGTCGCCGAGGGTATGAACAAAATCCCCGGGAGCCAGCTCGAGCACCTGCGCCAGCATCAGCGTCAGCAGGGCATATGACGCAATGTTGAAGGGCACGCCCAGGAAAATGTCTGCACTACGTTGATATAGCTGGCACGACAATCTGCCGTCGGCGACGTAAAACTGGAAGAGTGCGTGACACGGCGGCAATTTCATTTTGTCGACATCCCCTGGATTCCAGGCAGTCACCAGATGTCGGCGGGAATCCGGGTTTTTGCGCAAGCCCTCGACCAGCAGCGCGATCTGGTCAATCTCGCGCCCGTCGGGGGTCTCCCAGCGCCGCCATTGCTTGCCATAGACTGGCCCAAGTTCGCCCGCGGAATCAGCCCAATCGTTCCAGATTGAGACACCGTTTTCAGTCAGATAGCGAATATTTGTCTCGCCGCGCAGGAACCAGAGAAGTTCATGGATGATCGACCGGGTATGCAATTTCTTGGTGGTCAACAGCGGGAATCCGGCAGCTAGGTCGAAACGCATTTGCCAGCCGAAAACCGAACGGGTACCGGTGCCGGTACGATCGGTCTTAACGTGGCCGCGCTCAAGCACGTGGCGCATCAAATCAAGGTATTGCAGCATCGGGCGAGGAGGCAGATTTTGCCTGGTAAAAAGTTGCCGGAACCAATGCAGATTTTACCGGAATGGTTGTGCCCTAGCCGGCCGTTGCCGGGCGAATTGCCGACTTGGGTCGGAATGCCTTGGCGATATTCCCGTTAGTCTCGATGTAGGGGCCGCCGATCAAGTCCAGGCAATAGGGTACCGCAGCAAAGATACCGGGCACCAACTGGTTGCCATCGGCATCCTTGATGCCTTCCAGCGTTTCCTTGATCGATTTCGGCTGTCCGGGCAGATTGAGAATCAGCGTCTGGCCGCGGCCATGCTGGCGAATGGCGCCTATTTGGCGCGAGAGGATTGCGGTGGGAACGAAATGCAGGCTGATCTGGCGCATCTGCTCGCCGAAGCCCGGCATCAGTTTCGGCGCCACGGCCAGGGTTGCGTCCGGCGTCACATCGCGCAACGCCGGGCCGGTACCGCCGGTGGTCAATACCAAATGGCAGCCGACGCTGTCGCACAGTTCGATCAGCGTTTGTTCGATGAGCGGCTGCTCATCGGGTATCAACCGCGCTTCCATCCGCCACGGCGTGATCAGGGCGGTATTGAACCATTCGCGCAAGGCCGGTACGCCTTTATCTTCATACACGCCGCTGGAAGCGCGATCGGAGATCGAGACGAGGCCAACGACTAGTTCGTCACTCATCATGAACCTCGTCGCGCGATCTTTCATCAAGGTCGCGCAATATCCGGAATATCTCCCTGTAGGCGCGCGGCGGCTTGGCCAATTCCGCTTCCTTGAGTGCGGTGCGCCGCAACTGACGGAGATGCTGCAAGTCAGCGTCGGGATGGTCGCGGGCGACCTCGCCGAGCACCCGTTCATCCTCGAGCAGGCGCGTGCGCAATCGTTCGAGACGATGCTGGCGCGCCGTGGCTTCGGCCGAGACGCCGCGGATTTCATCGAGCGCCGCGATAATCGGTGCCGGATCGGTGCCGCGCATCAGGCGACCGATGTACTGAAGCTGCCGCCGCCGCGCTTCGTGCTTGGTGAAGCGCTGGGCATCGCGTACGGCCAGACGCAAGGCATCGGGGATATCGATCTTGTTCAGTCGCTCAGGCGAGAGTTCCACCAAGGCGGCGCCCAGGTCTTGCAGGGCCGTCATGTCGCGCTTTTTCTGCGACTTGCTCGGTCCCTCGTTCAGCATGTCTTCCGGGTCGGTATCCACGGGTATCATTATAACTTCGTCCATCGCCATCCCCGGATCGTATTCCCCATGTCAGAACAAGGATTCAGCAACTCCCAGGAGCGCTTGCGCCAACTCGCCGCCGATGTCCTCACGCATGCCCGAACCCTTGGCGCGTCGGCCTGCGAAGCCGATGTGTCGGAAGGCTATGGCCAGTCGGTGACAGTGCGCAAACAGGAAGTCGAAACCATTGAATACAACCGGGACAAGGGCATCGGCGTGACGGTCTATCTCGGCCAGCAACGCGGTCATGCCAGCACTTCCGACTTTTCGTCGCAGGCAGTGCGCGCCACCGTCGAGGCAGCGCTGTCGATCGCCCGTTTTACCGCGCCCGACCCATGCGCCGGCTTGCCCGAAGAAAAGCTGCTGGCCAAAGCGGCAATGGATCTCGACTTGTTCCACCCGTGGTTACTGCCGGTCGAGGCGGCCATTGCCGTTGCCCGGCGCTGCGAACAAGCGGCCTTCGACGTCAGCCCGCTGGTGACCAATTCCGAAGGCGGCACCGTCTCGGAGCAGCAATCGCACTTCATTTCCGCCAATAGCCTTGGTTTCATGGGTGGCTATGCGTCGACACGGCACTTTGTTTCGTGCGCCGTGATCGTCGGCGAGGGTGACAACATGCAGCGCGATGACTGGTATTCAAGCAGTCGCGTGCCGGCCGATCTCGCCGCGCCTGAGCGCATCGGCGACTATGCGGCGCGGCGGGCGCTGTCGCGCCTCGGTGCGCGCAAATTGAAAACCCGCAAGGTGCCGGTGCTGTTCGAGGCGCCGCTGGCCGCTGGCCTGCTCGGCAGTTTTGTGCACGCCGCCAGCGGTGGAGCACTCTATCGCAAGACATCCTTTCTGCAAGAGTCGCTTGGCCAGCAGATATTCTCAAGGCATGTCAACATCAGCGAGCGGCCACATCTGCCGCGCGGCCAGGCAAGTAGCCCGTTTGATGACGATGGCGTTGCCACCCAGGATCGCGAGGTGGTCGTCGATGGTGTTCTGCAAGGCTATTTTCTGTCGACCTATTCGGCGCGCAAGCTGGGCCTGCCGAATACCGGCAACGCCGGTGGCAGCCACAACCTGATCATCCCGCCGGGCACGAAGGATTTCGCCTCCCTGATCAAGGCAATGGGCCGCGGCCTGCTCGTCACTGAACTGCTCGGCCACGGCATCAATTACGTCACCGGCGATTATTCGCGTGGCGCCGCTGGTTATTGGGTCGACCACGGTGAAATCCAGTATCCGGTGCAGGAAATCACCATTGCCGGCAATCTGCGCGACATGTTCAAAGGCATCGCGGCAATTGGCAACGATGTGGTGTCAAGGGGCTCCAAGCAGGTCGGCTCCATCCTCGTCGAGCGGATGACCGTCGCCGGTAACTGAACACGTTTGTTAAATGTGGTTTTCCACAGGTGGCGACGCCACACAAGTGACGGATTCGAGGTTAAGCTAAGCGCGTTTTCCAGGGGCGTGCGCTGCGCCTTTTCCGGGCGTTACTATAAAAGCTAATTGCAAAACGGCGCAAAGGAGGATTCACGTGATGAACGCGCTTCTCAAGCTGTCGGGTTTTATCGACGCGATCACTGAACGAATCGGCAAGGCGGCGACCTGGCTGGTGTTGATTGTCGCCGTAATCAGTGCCGGCAATGCCACGATGCGCTACGCGATCAACTGGAGTTCCAACGGCTTGCTGGAAATCCAGTGGTATTTCTTCTCCGCTATCTTCCTTCTTTGCAGCGGCTATACGCTGATGAAGAACGAGCATGTCCGTATCGATATCGTGTCGGGCCGATTGTCAGCCCGTGCCCGTGGCTGGATCGACATCTTTGGCATCCTGTTCTTCCTGTTCCCCATGACTTACCTCTTCGTGACGCTGGGCTGGCCGTTTTTCATGAACAACTACCTGAGCGGCGAAGTGTCTTCCAATGCCGGCGGGCTGATCCGCTGGCCGGTCAAGCTGCTGGTGCCGGTTGGCTTCGCCCTGCTGGGGATGCAGGGTGTTTCCGAACTGATCAAGCGCATCGCCTTCCTGAAAGGATTGATTCCCGACCCTAACGAGAAGCACGGAAAATCCGCCGAAGAGGAACTCGCCGAGGAAATCGCCAGGACCGCCCGGGGAGTCGAACAATGATCGAGTTCCTGATTGCCAACATTGCGCCGATCATGTTCGGCAGCCTGGTGCTGCTGTTGCTGATCGGTTTTCCGGTGGCCTTTGCTCTCGGCGCCAATGGCATCCTGTGGGGCTTGATCGGCATCAAATTGGGTCTGCTGCAGCCTTCGCTATTTTCCGCCCTGCCGGAACGGGTGTTCGGCATCATGGGCAACGACACGTTGTTGGCTGTGCCGTTTTTCACCTTCATGGGCCTGGTGCTGGAGCGTTCTGGCCTGGCCGAAGAACTGCTCGACACCATCGGCCAACTGTTTGGGCCGATTCGCGGTGGCCTCGCTTATGCCGTGATTTTCGTCGGCGCGCTGCTGGCGGCAACCACCGGAGTCGTCGCTGCCTCGGTCATTTCCATGGGCCTGATCTCGCTGCCTATCATGATGCGCTACGGTTATGACCGCCGCCTCGCCACCGGTGTCATCGCAGCCTCCGGCACGCTGGCGCAGATTATTCCGCCATCATTGGTGCTGATCATCATGGCCGACCAACTTGGCCGCTCGGTAGGCGACATGTACGAGGCGGCCTTCGTGCCTGGCCTCGTCCTCACCAGTCTTTACGTCGCTTACGTCGCACTGGTCACCATCATAAAGCCGGAAGCCGCGCCGGCCCTGCCGCCCGAGGCGCGCACCGTGCATGGCACCGCCATGATTTGGCAGGTCATGACAGTGATGGTGCCGCCGTTGCTGCTGATCTTCCTGGTACTCGGCACTATCTTTCTTGGTATCGCGACCCCCACCGAGGGCGGTGCGATGGGTGCGACGGGGGCCCTGGCGCTGGCGCTGATCAAGAAGCGCCTGAGCTGGAAGCTGCTCAAGCAGGCGATGGATTCGACCGCCAAGCTCACCACTTTCGTCGTCTTCATTCTGGTCGGCGCGCGGGTCTTCTCGTTGTCCTTCTACGGCGTCGATGGGCATATCTGGGTCGAACATCTACTGACCGGACTGCCGGGCGGCCAAGTCGGCTTCCTGATCGTGGCCAACCTGATCGTCTTCTTCTTGGCATTCTTCCTGGATTTCTTCGAGCTTTCCTTCATCATCGTTCCGCTGCTTGGCCCGGTGGCTGAAAAGATGGGCATCGACCTGATCTGGTTTGGCGTGCTGCTCGGCGTCAATATGCAAACTTCATTCATGCATCCGCCATTCGGGTTCGCCCTGTTCTATCTGCGCTCGGTGGCGCCGAAGAGCATCAAGAGTTCTGAAATCTATTGGGGTGCGGTTCCATTTGTCATTATTCAAGTCATCATGGTCACCCTGATCATCGCCTTCCCGGGTCTGGTGAGTTATGGCGAGGATGGTCGTGGCGGAAGTGGCGGAGCGCCGCAGGCGCCGGTTGAACTCAACATCAACCAGGTCAACGAAAACCAGACTGTCGCTCCGCCTCCCGGCGCTCCTGCGCCGAGCGAAGACAAGGGCAAGAAGGAAGAAGACGATTTGGCGAAAGCCCTGCGTGGCGATGCGCAGCCCTCGGTCCCGGCGTCTGATGCCGCAGCCGCCAAGAAGGAGGAGGACGATTTGGCCAAGGCTCTGAGTGGGGCGAAATAGCGCCCGCGCAAGACCACGAAAAAGGCCCGCTACGGCGGGCCTTTTTCGTGGAGCGGAGCAGCTTACTTGCTATGCAGGAACTGCGAGAGGCTCGACTCGGCGACGCTGAACCAGGCGTTCTGAATCTTGGCGTACTTGAAGTACTCGGTGGAGATCTTCTTGAACGCCGCGCTCTTCTCCGACTCTTCGGCATAAACCTCGAAAGAGGCCTTATGGAAAGCCTGCATCAAGTCGGGACTGAACTTGTGCAGCTTGACGCCATTGCCGAGCAGCCGCGACAGCGCTGCCGGGTTCTTGTGATCGTATTCCGCCATCATCGTCACGTTGGCCTCATAGGCCGCCGCTTCGAAGGCCGCCTTGTATTCGGCGGGCAATTTGTCCCACTCTTTCAAGGCGACGAAGAAATGGATCACCGGACCCGGTTCCCACCAACCCGGATAGTAGTAATGCTTGGCGACCTTGTAGAAGCCGAGCTTTTCGTCGTCGTAAGGACCGACCCATTCGGCGGCGTCGATGGTGCCTTTTTCCAGCGCCGGGTAGATGTCGCCACCGGGAATCTGCTGCGGTACCGCACCGAGCTTGGCCCAGGGCTTGCCGGCCAGACCGGCAACGCGAAACTTGACGCCCTTGATGTCCTCGAGCGTATTGATCTCCTTGCGGAACCAGCCGCCCATCTGCACACCGGTATTGCCGCCGACGAAGGAGCGTACGCCGTAGTTGGCGTAGAACTCGTCCATCAGTTTCTGGCCGCCGCCGTAATAGAACCAGGCGTTGGTTTGCCGGCAATCCATGCCGAAGGGCAGGGCAGTACCGATGGCGAAAGTCGGCTCCTTGCCGAACGAATAATAGGAACAGGTGTGGCAAAGTTCGACGGTGCCGGCCGTGACGGCATCCAATGCCGCCGGGCCGCCGGGAACCAACTCACCGCCGGCGAAAACCTGAATCTGGAATTTGCCACCGGTGATTTCCTTGACCCGCTTGGCGAGCACTTCGGCGCCGCCGAAAATCGTGTCCAGACTCTTCGGAAAAGCCGAAGTCAGGCGCCATTTGATGGCGGGCAATTCGGCGGCGATTGCCGGCGCTACGCCAGCAGCCAGGATTCCGGCAAGACCGGCGTTCTTCATAAACTTGCGACGTTCCATTCAGGTTCTCCTCAGTGTTTGCGGTCGTTAGGTACCACCCGCGAATTATGCTACGGCCGCAGCATTACTGGCAATCGTGGCTGCTATGATGACGCATGCTCCGCGCCCAACCTGATTGGCTAATCACCCTGGATCGCTTGATCGGCCGCTTATGCGACGCTGCCACGGTGTTGGCGCTGCCGATTTCGTTGTTGCTGTTTCTGCAGTGGCCGCTGCGCGAAGTGCTGCAGGCCTATTCGCGCGAAGCCAACGATCTGGCGCAAGCACTTTTTGCCTGTTATGTCAGTATTGGCGTGACCTACGCGACGCGTCGCCGGGTGCATCTGGGCACCGATTTGCTGGCACGTCATTACCCGATACGCATTCGTCGCCATTTGCATCGGGCCGCCGGGCTGCTGCTGATCATGCCTTGGTCATTATTCGTACTGTGGTCAGGCTGGGGTTCGATCGGCGCCTCTATCAAAGCGCTCGAGTCATTTCCCGAGACCTACAATCCCGGCTACTTCCTGGTCAAGAGCGCCGTCGGCCTGCTGGCTTTGCTAGCGCTGGCGCAGGCGGTCATCACCGTCTTGGTGCCGGATCTCCACGAAGAATCCTGACATGGCCGGCAGCGGAGGATTGTGGATGCTTGGTGCAATGGCGCTGCTCCTGGTCGGTACAGGCTTGCCGGCGTGGATGCTGCTCATCGGCGTATCGAGTTGCGCGGCGGCGATCGGTGTAATGACGGGTGTATTCCCGGTTCAGTTGCTGACGGCACTGCCGTCGCGCATTCTCGGACTGCTCGAAAGCGATCTGCTGCAAGCGCTGCCGCTCTATGCCTTGATGGGTGTGCTGCTCAATCGCCTCTCACTCGCCGAAGTCTGGTTTCGTGCTGGGCAGCGCCTGTTGCGGCATACGCCCGCCGCGAGTGACCTCACAGCGCTAGGCCTCGGCGTGCTGTTGGCGCCGATGAACGGATCGGTCGGTGCCAGTGTGGCGATGCTCGGCCGCACCGTGTTGCCCCGCCTCGATGCCGCCGCCCCGGAGCGTGGCGCGGCACTGGTCTGTGTCGCCAGCACCTTGGGCATCGTCATTCCGCCATCGCTGGTGTTGGTGCTGCTTGGCGACGCAATGATGCGCGCCCACACCGAAGCGGTGAATTCGACTGGCGCGCTGGTGCGCATCATCAATACCCAGGATGTGTTTCACGCCGCCTTGCCTGCCGCCGCGATGTTTCTGCTTCTCGCCGTTCTCGTGACATGGTGGAAGGGGCGAAGTTGTGTCGGAACGAGTGTTGCTCAGGCGCCAGCCGAATCGCCTGCATTGCCCAAAGCGCGCGAATGGCTGGTGGCCGGCGCCACATCGGCGTTCGTGCTGACACTACTATTACTGGTTGCTACCGGCCGCCTTTATGCGGTCGAGGCGGCCGCGACCGGCGGCATGACATTGTTGTTGTTCGGCACGGTCACCGGCAGCTTGAGCCGGATTGTTCTGACCGAGGTATTGCGCGATACGCTGGCCCTCACCGGCGCCCTGTTTGCCCTGCTGGTCGGCGCCACAACATTTACGCTGCTGGTGCGGGCGCTCGGCACCGATCGCTGGGTCGCCGATATTTTTACTTCGCTCGGCGGCGGGCAATGGTTGCCCCTGGCGCTCGGCCTCGGTACCCTGGCGCTATGCGCGCTTGTTATCGACGCTTTCGAGATCATCTTCGTGGTCATTCCGGTGGTGATGCCGCCACTGTTGATGCGTGTACCGGATGCCACCTGGGTGGCGGTGCTGGCCTTGCTCGTTCTGCAAATGAGTTTTCTGCTGCCGCCACTCGGCTATGCATTGCTGATGGTGCGCGGCTTCGTCAGAAAACCACTGTCAACGCGCTTGCTGGGCCGCGCGCTGGCACCCTATCTGTTGGCGCAGGCGGTAGTCCTGACGATGGTACTGGCTTTCCCGACGCTGGTCAGCCCGGGCCCGGAGAGCCGGCAGGCGCCTGCTGCATCCGCTGGCGGGAATGCCGAACCGGACGACTTGGCCAATCAACTCAAACTGCAGCAGTAGCAGTATCGGGAAGGCACCGCTATGAGGGGGATCGCTGGCGGAGCAGCGCATAGAACGAAAACAGAAACAGTCCGCTGAAGATGAGTAGCGACCAGTCGGCAATCGACAGACTGAGAAACTTCCAGGCCGGATCGGAGCACAGGCCGTTGGCCTCGAACAGCATTGGCATACGTTCGCCGGCCCAGTCGACCATGCGCTCCCACCACGGCTGGTTCGCCGAGCAATTCACTTCCTGGGCGAAGCGCTGTATCCAGACCTGGTAGCCGGCGACGAAGGCACCGGTCGCCGCCGTGGCGGCGAGCAGCAGGGCGACCACGACCCGACCGCCGCGGCCCACCATGAGTCCCGGTAGCGCAATCGCCGCCAATAACAGATACAGCATGCGCTGGATGATGCACAGCGGGCAGGCCGCCAGACCGAGCATCTGCGCCATCACGACGCCGCTGCCGACCAAGCCGATACCGACGGCGACCGGTATGACAAAGACGAATCGAGGCGAAGCGAGCAGCGCGGATGGTGATGCCATGGCGGTCAAAGGCGGGAATTCAGCCGACTATCATACCGGCGCCGACGGTATTGTTGCTGGCCTCGTCGATGACGATGAAGGCACCGGTGGCGCGGTTCTCGGCATAACTATCGATGCACAGGGGTTGCGCCAGCTTGAACGAGACCCGGCCGATGTCGTTGACGCCGAATCGTTCGGCACTTTGCTGCTGCAGAGAATTGATATCGAGGCGGTAGGCGATGCCGGCGACGATGGCCTTGGTTTCACGGGTGGTGTGGCGCACCAGGTAGCGGCGGTTGAGATTGAGTGGCGTCTCGGCCAGCCAGCAGACCATGGCGTCGATTTGCTTGACGACTTGCGGCGCTTGATCCGGTTTGACGATCATGTCGCCACGAGAAATGTCAATTTCATTTTCGAGCAGCAATGCCACCGATTGTTCGGCGACGGCGGACGGTAAAGATTGCCCGCAAATCTGGATGTCGGCCACCCGGGTGATGAGGCCCGACGGGAGGATTTGCACGGCGTCGCCGATGGCAATTTCGCCCGACTCGACGCGGCCCATGTAACCGCGGAAGTCGTGATATTCCTCGGTCATCGGCCGCGACACGTATTGCACCGGGAAGCGGAATCCCTCGGCACTGCCGACATGCCCGGTGGGTACGCTTTCAAGAATTTCCAGCAGGGTCGGCCCGTCGTACCAGCCGAGCTTTTCGCCGCGGTCGACGACCATGTCGCCGTCGAGTGCGGACAGCGGAATGAAGCGCACGTCCGCGATGCCGAGTTGGCCGGCGAAGTCCAGATAATCGGCCTGGATCCTGGCGAAAGTCTCCTGTGACCAATCGACCAGATCCATCTTGTTCACTGCCACGATCAGGTGCGGAATGCCGAGCAGATGGGCGATGTAGGAATGCCGGCGGGTCTGCGTCAGCACCCCCTTGCGGGCATCGATCATGATGATCGCGAGGTTGGCTGTGGAGGCCGCAGTGACCATATTGCGCGTGTATTGCTCATGGCCCGGCGCGTCGGCGATGATGTACTTGCGCGTACCTGTGGTGAAGTAACGATAGGCAACGTCGATGGTGATGCCCTGCTCGCGCTCGGCCTGCAGCCCGTCGGTCAGAAGCGAAAGGTCGGTGGCTTCGAGGCCGCGCTTTTTCGAGGTACGCTCGATGGCGTGGAGCGTGTCAGCGAGGATGGTCTTGGTGTCGAAAAGCAGACGCCCGATCAGTGTGCTCTTGCCGTCATCGACGCTGCCAGCGGTCAGGAAACGCAGCGCGCGATGGTCATCGGGGTGGGGTGCGTCGTGCATCAGAAATAGCCTTCCTTCTTGCGCCGC
>CAISUK010000045.1 GCA_903888645.1 uncultured Pseudomonadota bacterium
CCGATGGCCCGAGCGTCATGGTATTACCTGGCAGCGGCAAGAGCTTCGACCAGTTCCGCGCCGATGATCTGATGTGCCGGCAATTTGCGTCGGAGCAGATCGGCGGTGCATCGGCCAACCAATCCGCCAACAATAGCGCCGTCACCAGCGCGGCGGTGGGTACCGTGGTAGGCGCTCTGGCCGGCGCTGCCATCGGCGGTCGCGATGGCGCTGGCGTCGGCGCCGGCACCGGCCTGGTGATTGGCAGCATGTCGGGTGCCAGCGCCGGCAGCAGTTCTGGTTATGGCAGCCAGCGGCGCTATGACAATGGCTATATCCAGTGCATGTATGCGCAGGGACACCGCGTTCCAGTTTCGGGGCGACTCTCGGAGGGAACGCCGCGGACGCCGCCGCCCGGGATCATGCCGCCACCGCCACCACCGCCACCACCGACTCGCTGAGTTTGGCGGGCCCCTCACCCCGGCCCTCTCCCCGCCGGGGCGAGGGAGCAAGGCGCAGGCTAAAGCCAAACTCCCCTCTCCCCTCGCGGGAGAGGTGTGGGGGAGAGGGGGAATCGACGTCTCGCCCTGCGGACCCGGTTTCACTCCAGACGGCGTTTCAATTCGTATAACAGATCTAGCGCAGCTTTCGGCGTCAGGGTGTCGGGATCGATATCGCGCAGGGCTTCGAGGGCCGGATGGGGTGGCGCTTCTGCCGGCTCCGCTGGCGGAGCCGCAGCGAACAGGTCAGGTTGCGCGCCGTCGCCGATCTGGCGATTTTCCAGCAGCGTCAGGCGCCGCTTGGCATCGCGGATCACGCTGCCGGGAATGCCCGCCAGCGCCGCTACCTGAATGCCATAACTCTGGCTGGCCGGGCCTTCCTCGAGCGCATGCAGGAAGACAATTTTATGGCCATGTTCGATCGCATCCAGATGGACGTTGGCGCACTCCGCATAATCCACCGCCAGCCGGGTCATTTCAAAATAATGCGTGGCGAATAGCGTCCGGCAGCGGTTCTTGTCGAGCAGATGGCGGGCGATGGCGAAGGCCAGGGCCAGCCCGTCGAAGGTCGATGTACCGCGGCCGATCTCGTCGATCAGCACCAGCGATTTGTCGGTAGCGGCGTGCAGAATGGCGGCCGCCTCGGTCATTTCGACCATGAATGTGGAGCGTCCCGAAGCCAGATCGTCGGCAGCGCCGAGCCGCGTGAAAATGGCATCCGTCGGGCCGATCCGCGCTGTCGCTGCCGGCACGAAACAGCCGCAGTGGGCGAGCAGTACGATCAGGGCCACCTGGCGCATGTAAGTCGATTTGCCGCCCATGTTCGGGCCGGTGATCAGCAGCAGGGCGCGCGTCGGCGCCAGGCGAGTGTCATTGGCGACAAAATGATCGACCTGCTGTTCGACCACCGGATGCCGCCCGCCGACAATTTCCAGAAGCGGCTCGGCGACAAACTGCGGCTTTCGATAATCCAGGCGCAAGGCCGCGTCGGCAAAGGCGCCAAGGCCGTCGAGCAGCGCCAGCGCCCGGGCAATCCGCTGCAACGGGGCGATATGCACGGCCAGCGCAGCCAAAACATTGTCATAAAGCTGTCGTTCCAGCGCCAGCGCCCGATCATTGGCGGAAAGCGCCTTGTCCTCGAAGGTCTTGAGTTCCGGGGTGATGTAGCGCTCGGCATTCTTCAAGGTCTGGCGGCGCCGGTAGTCGTCCGTAATCTTGTCGACATTGGCGTGCGTCACCTCGATATAAAAGCCGTGCACGCGGTTGTATTCGACCTTGAGGTTGGCAATACCGGTGCGGCTTTTCTCGCGGGCTTCGAGCGCGAGCAGAAACTCGCCGCAGTTATCCTGGATACCGCGCAGCTCGTCGAGATCGGCGTTGTAACCGGCGGCAATGACGCCGCCATCGCGCAGCTGTGCCGACGGTTCGGCGGCGATGGCCCGGCTCAGCAGATCGAGGCAGTCCTGCGGCGTCGCCAAATCCGCCGCGATTTGCTGCAGCAGCGGCGCGGCAACTATGCCCAAGTCATGACGGACGCCAGCCAGTTTCACCAGGCTGTCGCGCAGGCCGGACAAATCGCGCGGCCGGGCATTCTTCAAGGCGATGCGCGCCGTAATCCGTTCAATATCGGCGATGCCGCGCAAACTCCGGCGCACCGCTTTGCCGCTGCCGGCATTGCTATCGTTATTACCGAGTAATTCTTCCACTGCCTGGTGCCGCGCCGCGGCCGCCGCGCGATCCGCCAGCGGATGATGCAGGCAGTGGCGCAACCAGCGCGAGCCCATCGCGGTAGTGCATTGATCGAGCAGCGACAGCAGCGTCGGTGCCGGTTCGCCGCGCAGCGTTTCGGAAATTTCCAGGTTGCGTCGGGTCGTCGCGTCGAGACGCAGAAACTCGCTTTCATGCTCGACAATGAGGGCCGTAACGTGGGCCAGTGTCTGTTGTTGCGTGCTCCTCGCATACTGGAACAGCGCCCCGGCGGCAGCCACGGCAAGCGGCGAAGCATCGGCGCCAAAGCCAGCCAGATCGCGCGTCGCGAAATGCTCGGCGAGCAGGCTTTGCGCCTGGCCGCGGTCGAAATGCCAATCGGGCAGCCGCTTGATGGCGGCGCGGCGCGCATCGACAAACTCCGTGCGCATGCCATCCGGCAAGAGCAATTCGGCCGGGCGCAGGCGTTCAAACTGTGATTGCAGATTGTCGACCCTGGTTTCGAGCAGTCGAAAATCGCCGTTGGCCAGATTGAGCCAGGCCAGGCCGGCGTTTTGGCGCTCGACGAATACCGCCAGCAACAGGCTCTCGCTACGCTCGTCGAGCAGCGCCGAATCGGTCAGCGTACCCGGCGTGACGATGCGCGCAACCGCCCGCTCCACCGGACCCTTGGCGGTGGCCGGATCGCCGATCTGCTCGCAGATCGCCACCGATTCGCCGAGCTTGACCAGGCGCGCCAGATACTGCTCGACCGCGTGATAAGGCACGCCGGCCATCGGAATCGGTTTGCCGGCCGACTGGCCGCGCGCCGTCAGCGTGATGTCGAGCAGGCGCGCCGCCTTCTCCGCGTCGGCAAAAAACAGCTCGTAAAAATCGCCCATCCGGTAAAACAGCAAAATGTCCGGATGCTGCGCCTTGAGCGCAAGGTACTGCTGCATCATTGGCGTATGGCCGGGGAAAGCCGGGTCTTGCTGACGTTTTGCTTCGATTTGGGCCATCCCGATGTCTTCTCGGTTCTTATGCGTAAGGCGTAAAGGCGTTGCTGTCGCGGGTGAGGAGTTGCATCAGCTTGGGATGAATGAAAAGCTTCTCCTTGCCGACTTGACTCTCGCTCAGGATGCCGATCGCGACCAGATCCTTGAGGTAACGCGAGGCAGCCTGACGCTGGGCGATGCCCTTTTCAACGATGTTGCCGATGCGGCAATAGGGCTGTTCGAAAATCACGTCTGTCAGTTCCCGGCTGTAAATTTTCGGCAGGCGATTCCGCACATGGACCGCGGTGTGCTCAGCCAAAGCGCGGATCGCGGCGATTTTCTCGGTGGTCCACCGGGCGGTTTCTTCCACGGCTGCGAGCATGAACAACACCCAGGCTTCGAATTCCCCGGTCCGGGTGACATCGAGCAAGAGACGGCAGTAGTCGGCCTTGTGGGCGATGATGTGGCGGCTGAGGTAGAGGATCGGCAGACCCAGCAGATCTTGCTGGATCAGAAAAAGGATGTTGATCACTTGGCGAGCTGACGCAACTGCACCGTGGTGACCACGCAATTGCCGTTGCCGAGATATTCGAGGCTGTCAAAACTGATCGCCTTCGACATCGCAATGCCTCGGCCGTGGAGGTCGAACGCACGCTCGGGGGCGAACGCCACATAAGATTTCCAGTCGAAGCCGGAACCTTGATCGGCGATGGTCACCCGGCTCAGCGCCGCAGTCTTTTCCAGCGTCACGCTGACCACTCGATCCGCATAGGCCGGGTCCTGTAGCCGGGTATCAACCTCTTCCAGCCAGCGCTGCTCGCGCAGCA
>CAISUK010000046.1 GCA_903888645.1 uncultured Pseudomonadota bacterium
CTGCGGATTGCGGTTGGCCAGATCGAGACCATTGAGCAAGGGCAGCGCGAAGGCGGCCGTCTTGCCGGTACCGGTCTGCGCTTCGCCGAGCAGATCGCGGCCGGCCAGCAGATGTGGGATGCAAGCCGCCTGGATCGGCGACGGCGTCTCATAACCGACCTCTGCCAGTGCGGTCAACAGGGCCGCCGAGAGATTCAGGTCGGCAAAACTTTCGATGGATTCGCTCATGATGTGCCCACCCGCGGGCAAGCTGCAAATGCTGGCCAGCCGCGCCAGCGATCACGGCATTATCGCAGACCGGACGAGCAGCGCGAATAGCGCCCTGCACGCTGGCGCTGGCGGTCGCAGCAATCGCCCTGCCCGTTGCCACTGCTCATGCGATATTTTGCCCTCACAATGCGCCGCGCCTATGACATGGACAAGCAGCTCATCTACCGGAAAACGCTCAAGGGCCAGGATGAGATGGTAACTCGCAACTATCGTCTGCCGGCTAGAGCGCGGTCAGTGCCGGTACTGGTGGACGGCAACCGCAACGGCACTGATTTGATCGACAAGGGCCTTCAGTTAGTTGCCTTTGCCGGCAGACAACAGGCGTCGATGGAGGCTGACCAGCATTCCCGCCGTTGCCCCCCAAATGTAATACCCTCGCCAAGGCAGCGCCCAGTATTCGTGCCAGTCGCCACCAATCTGCAACTGGTGCCGTTGATGATTGGCCGGATCGAGCAGAAATGCCAATGGCGTCTCAAATGTCTCTGCCACTTCGAAATCATCGAGCCGCAAATTCAGCGGCGGAGTCACCAGGCCGACCACCGGCGTAATCAGGAAGCCAGTGCCGGTGCGATACTGAGGCAGCTGGCCGAGCAATTCGATTTGGCCTGAAACCAGCCCGACTTCCTCTTCCGCTTCGCGCAAGGCAGTAGCCGCGGGCGACGCGTCCGCATCCTCGCAGCGGCCGCCCGGAAAAGCGATCTGGCCGGCATGATCGCGCAGATGTTCGGTACGTTTGGTCAATAAGACGGTCAAACCGGTATTCCGCTGCACGATCGGAACCAGCACCGCAGCGCGGGTCAGCGCCTCTCCGGCAAGAAGATCTTCCCCAGCCACCGTCGCTTCTGTGCTCCCGGTCGCGAAAGCGGCACGCAATACATCTACCGACACCGTCATCAATAGCGCCGGCGCAACGTCATCGTGTCACCGCTCCGCTGCATCTCCATGCGATTGAGAAAGCTCATGCCGAGCAATACGAATGGCATATCGTGTTCCTGAACAACGGCGTCCACGCCATTCAGCAAGACATCGCCGATACGCAGCGAATTGATGGTTGTCCGCCAGACCCGCACCGGGCCGTTGGCCGTCACCATGGTTCCGGCGTCGCCTTTCGCATAATCGATATTTGCCCGCCGCGCGTCGCCGGCCCCCATAGCCACCATGGTCGCGCCCGTGTCGACCATGAAATGCGCGCTGGAGCCGTTGATCGTGCCCGAGGTCATGAAATGGCCGCGGGCATCGGCAGTCAGCGAAATGACGGCAGGCCCGTTGCCACCGCCGCCAACGCTATACACCTGCTGACCGATACCGATACGCTGACGTTTGCCGTCTATTTCCAGGACGGCCTCGGTGCCCTCGACGGCCAGTAGTTTGACGCCGCCGGCGGTTTTCGCGCCGACCTGGAGCGTGCGTGGCGTCCCGCCATCGACTACCAGCACTGCCTTCCCGGGGAACAAGCCGACGACACCGACTTCGACGGCACTCGCGTTGTGCGCGATGAATAATGGGCAGACTCCGACCAAAAGGCGGACTACGTTAATCAAGACAGGACGCGCGATTCTCATGTGTGAATTCCATCCTTTGAGATTATGACTTCCCAAACTTCCAAACACAAACCAACCGCGCTCAAGCCCAATTCAGAGACCAAATTTATCAGCACAACCCTCCACGGCCGATAGGGGGAAAGGGCGCTCGCCCTCCCCTCCCTCCGAACCGTGCGGTCTGGTCTCCCGCACGGCTCTCCAGTCGGTGGTTTCCTCATCGGGATTGGCGCGCTCGCGCCCAAGCTGCTGTCATAGTGAACAGCCCGTCCGTGGCGAAGAGTTCATTGGGCCAGCGGCAATGAGACCGCCCCTTGCGAGGCACCTCCCGTCGGCTCCCGGTCAAGCTCCTTGAAGTCCAGTACCCGGAGACCAGGTAGGTTCAGGAAATTGACGGGCATTCTCCAGACTCCAGATGTGAAAAACCCCCGGCAGCAATGCTGCGCGGGGGTTGAGAACAACGATTATTGCACTGACAACTGAACGTGTTTTCCTGTTCTGGCCAGCATGTCCACCAAGGCATCAATGGTGAATTTGATGGACTTCTTGTTGATTACGTCGGAGACACGCGGCCTTGTAACGCCGAGAATCTGCGCGGCATCTGCCTGTTTCAACTTCTTCTCGTCAATCCACCCGGCCAACTCGGTCATCAAGAACTCCTTGATAGCCGGCTTTTCCGAGATGATTCGCTTCGATTCCGCTTGCAGCGCAGCAGCCTCTTCCGGCTCGAACCCCAAGTCAGCGAAAACGTTTCCGCCTACAGGGGTAATGTGCATGGATTTGGTCTCGATGTTCATTTTTTACTCCTTTCCTGGATGACAGCCTTGTAGCGAGTGGCCGCAACATCCTTGTCGTGTTTGCTGGTGGTGTTCGTCTTCTTCTTGAAGCAGTGCAGAACATAGACCGCTTCCTGAAACTTGGCGACATGCATCACCCGGAACCAGCCATCGTCGAGATTGATGATGATTTCCTTCGTTCCAGCACCAACATCGTCGAACGGCTTCCAGTGGTCAGGTTCCAATCCAACATGAACTTGACCAAGTTGGCGACCGGCTTCCCTTCTGGCACCAGGAGTGAAAATGTCGTCATCCTTGATGTCTCGTAGCGAAGACCCGCGCCAGTCAATCGGCTTCTCTTCCATGAATACTCCTTGTGCACTGTATCAAATTTTGTACACAAAGCAAGGGCTACGATTCGACCAACTCACCATCCTGGTTGTAATGCTCGTCCAGGTGTAGTGAATGATGTGCATCGAATCCATCTTGGTCATCTTGGAGAAGGCTAGTCCGCACCGTCATCGCCATCCGGATCCTGCTTGGCAAAAGCCTCGATGTGCGACAGCGGGATGTACGCAAACTTGCCCGTCCACTGTAGTCGCCACCGACCACCCACAGTGGGATCCGGAGAATATTTTGACGACTGGCATCAGAAATGGTGCTCACCCACAGTCAAATCCGGTTCGAACGTGGTTTCTGGATTCCGGGTTCCGCTTCGCGGCCCCGGAATGACGAGCTAAGGAATGGCGCTAGGCAGGTTCTCAATGCTTGGCCAAGCCACCTAAGCTGCAACCTTCCTGGCGACCGCCTCGACCATAGTTACCTTGCAGATTGATGACGATACAGTTATTCTGCAAGATATGTATCGATCAAGAATCCTGTCTTCCCGTCTTCAGCAGCTGGCTGCGGCCTTTCCTGCAGTCGTGGTGAGCGGAGCACGCCAGGTCGGCAAGACGACATTGCTCAGGCACCTTTTCCCCGACCATGACTATGTAGTTTTCGATGCCAGCCTGGATCAGGAGAATGCCCGGCGCGAGCCCCAGCTCTTCCTCAAGAACCATCCTCCTCCGGTCATTCTGGATGAAATTCAGTACGCGCCGGAGCTGGTGGCCGCCATCAAACGGCAGATCGACCGTGATCCGCGGCGAGCCGGTCAGTTCCTCCTTACCGGCTCCCAGCAATGGCAGGTGATGAAAAGTTTGGCCGAGAGCTTGGCCGGCCGCACGGCTTTTCTTGACCTCTTCGGCTTCTCGCTACAAGAACTTTCGGGACAAGAGTCGCACGGTTGGTTGAGTCGCTGGCTGGAACCAGGGGACGGCTTTTTCGAATGGTGCCGGTCAGCGCTCCGCTATGACGGCGGCCTGCAGGAGTGGCTGTGGCGAGGCTCCCTGCCGCGCGCCAGCGAACTCAACAAAGCGCTGATTCCGGATTTCTGGAGTGGCTACCATCGCACTTATGTCGAGCGTGATGCCCGCTTGGCCGGTGACATCAACGACTGGCAGGAGTTCGGCCGCTTTGTGCGCTTGATGAGTGCGCTGACGGCGCAGGAAATCAATTTGAGCCACCTTGGCCGCGAGATCGGAATGACGCCGCAAACCGCACGACGCTGGCTCAAGGTGATGGAGGGCACTTACCAGTGGTTCGAGTTGCCGGCTTTTTCCGGCAACCTGACGAAACGGGTGGTGTCGCGACCGATGGGCTATCTTGCCGATACCGGGCTGGCATGTTTTCACACGCAGATTTCCTCGCCGCAAGCCCTCGGCGGGCACCCCCTGTTCGGCCCGCTTTTTGAAACGGCGATGGTCTGTGAGCTGATGAAACAAGCCGCCACGCTCGCGACGCGGCCGGCGTTCTATCACTGGCGCGCTGCCGGCGGTGCCGAGGTCGATCTGGTTCTTGAACGGGACGGTGTTCTCTATCCCGTCGAGATCAAGCTGACCGGGGCGCCAGGGCGACGCCAGGCCTCTGGCATCGAGGCGTTCCGGTCAGCCCATACACATCTCCGCATCGGCCGCGGTGCGATGATCTGTGCCGTGGATTCACCACGCTGGCTGACTGAAGATGTATTGGCGATTCCCTGGAACTTGTTGTGACGAAACTGTGGCCAGTGATAGAACAACCTGCAGTGCTGGCCACATATTCAAATGCAAGGCTGGACATCTCCATGGATTACTGGACAAATGAATATGTGTATCGTACATTAAAACGTACATATTCGGAGCCGGATCATGGATGCCATGAGCTATACAACCGTCCGCGCAAACCTCGCCAGTACCATGGATCGAGTTTGCAACGACCACGAAGCATTGATCATTACCCGCAACGGCGAGCAGTCCGTGGTGATGCTCTCGCTCGAAGATTTCAAGGCACTTGAAGAAACTGCCTATCTGTTGCGCACACCGGCTAATGCCAGGCGCCTTCTTTCGGCGGTCGCACAACTGAACACTGGCAAAGGCGTTGAGCGAACGCTGACCAAGTGAAGCTGATATTTGCTGAGGAGGCATGGGAAGACTACCTCTACTGGCAAAGGCAGGATAAGCGCATGGTCGAGCGAATCAATAAACTGATACGAGAAACCCAACGCGAGCCTTTCGCAGGGGTAGGGAAACCCGAAGCTCTGAAACATGCGCTATCAGGATACTGGTCACGGCGCATTACCGACGAACACCGAATGGTTTACCGCATCGAAGATGACGCGCTTCTGATTGCTCAATTGCGCTTCCATTACTGAGATGCGCGCGGCGACTCAAAACTATTACTTTCTGACTACGTCCATGCGGCAGGTGGCTGCCGGTACCCGAAATGGCGGCAAATTTTGCCGCTAATCCCGGGAACCCGGCTTGCATGCGCCGTGCACAATCCTCGAGCGTAGGCGTAAAGCCTTTGCCGACGCGGGCAGAACGTCGAAGATGCGCGGAAAAGCGAGGACAATAGCAGGCTATGGCAAGCGAAGCGGCAGCGACCACACCCTCATTTTCGCTGGAGGCATTGAACCGCCTCAGCACTAATCAGAAAATCGGCCTGATGGTCGCGGCCGCGCTCACCATCGCCCTGATCGTGGTCGGCGTGCAGTGGTCGCGCTCGCCGGATTATGGCGTTTTGTTTGCCGGGCTTTCCGAGCATGACGGCGGACAGATCGTCACTGTCCTGCAACAGCAGAACATTCCCTACAAGATTTCCGAAGGTGGCGGCGCGATCATGGTGCCGTCACCGCTGGTCTATGACACACGTTTGAAATTGGCGTCGCAAGGGTTGCCACGCGGCGGACTGGTGGGCTTCGAAGTGATGGAAACGCAGAAACTGGGCGCTAGCCAGTTTCTCGAGCAAGTCAATTACCAGCGCGCCCTCGAGGGCGAACTGGCGCGTTCGATCCAGTCGCTCCAGGCAGTGCGCGGCGCCCGCGTGCATCTGGCCATTCCCAAGCAAACGGCCTTCTTGCGCGACGAGCAAAAACCGACCGCTTCCATCCTCGTCAACCTGCACCCGGGACGGGTGCTTGAAGGCGGCCAGGTTGCCGGCATCGTGCACCTCGTTTCTTCAAGCGTGCCGCAACTGACGCCGTCCAACGTTTCGGTCATCGACCAGGATGGCAACCTGATCTCGCAGCCGCAGGATCCGTCGCGCAATGCCGGGCTGGATCCGGCGCAGTTGAAGTACGTTCGTGACCTCGAGCAAAGCTACATCAAGCGGATCGAGACGATCATCAATGCCGTCACCGGGCCGGGCAATGTTCGTGCGCAGGTGGCAGCCGATGTCGACTTCTCGCAGACGGAGCAAGTCGCAGAGACTTACAAGCCAAACCCGACACCGGATACGGCCATTCGCAGCCAGCAGTCGGCGGAAACAATGCAAACGTCAACCGGCCCCGGCGGCGTACCGGGGGCGCTTTCCAATCAGCCCCCCGTCCCGGCGACGGCGCCAATCACCACCCCTGCGGTGGCCGGCACAGCGGGCGCTGGTGCGCAGCCGCTTAACACCAGCAAGAACTCGACGGTAAATTATGAGCTCGACAAGACGGTGCGGCACATTACCGGCGCGCCGGGGATCGTCAAGCGGCTTTCGGTTGCCGTCGTCGTCAATCACAAGGATGGTGGCAAGGGCAAGCCGGTGCCGCTTTCCGATGTTGAAATGAAACAGATCACGGACCTCACACGCGAAGCGATGGGCTTCACCAAGGAACGCGGCGATACGCTGAATGTGGCCAATGCTCCGTTCAGCGCGGCAGCCCTTGGCATGCTCCCGGAAACACCATGGTGGAAGGATCCGGAAATCATCGCCTGGGCAAAGGAAATCGGCAAATATCTGTTCCTCGGCATCGCCGCCTTCCTGTTGTGGACACGTCTACTGAAGCCCTTGTTTGAACAGCTGACGCGGGTGCCACTGGTTGTGGCGGGCGAAGAACCCGCTCTGGCCATGGCGGGCGGCAGTGGAACGGAAGTGGCCGAGGGTGGCGTGCGTATGCCTTCATCCTATGAGTCGAAGATCGAGCGCGCCCGCGAAGTCGCCAAGGACGATCCCAAGCTCGTTGCCAATCTCATCAAGGATTGGATAGGCAGTAATGAGCAGCGGTGATGGTCTCGAGAAGGCAGCCATGTTGCTGCTTACGCTAGGCAGCGACGAGTCAGCGGAAATCCTCAAGTTTCTCGGCCCCAAGGAAGTGCAGAAGCTTGGCAGCGCCATGGCGGCGATCAAATCGGTACCCCGGGAAAAAGTGGAAACCGTGTTGGACGATTTCCATGATCAAACCGCCAAGGGCGCCCCGCTGACATTCGACGAGGACATGATTCGCTCCATGCTCACCAAGGCGCTGGGCGACGATCGTGCCGCCAACCTGATCGGGCGCATTCTTCAGGGCGGCGATACGGCGGGTATCGAGAGCCTCAAGTGGATGGATGCGCCGACCGTGGCCGACATGATCAAGAACGAACATCCGCAGATCATCGCCACCATCCTGGTCCATCTGGAATTCGACCATGCCGGCGAGATCCTCAAACACTTCACCGACCGCCTGCGCAACGACGTGCTGCTGCGCATCGCCACACTGGACGGCGTGCAGCCCGCGGCTTTGCGCGAACTCAACGAAGCGCTGACACGCATGATGTCAGGCACTGCCAGCATCAAGAAGACGGCCATCGGCGGCGTGCGCCACGCCGCTGAAGTGCTCAATTTCGTCGGCACGGCGGCGGAAACATCGATTCTGGACAATGTTCGCGAATACGATCCCGAACTGGCGCAGAAGATTCTCGACGAGATGTTCGTCTTTGAAAATCTTATCGATGTCGACGACCGCGGCATTCAACTGTTGCTGCGGGAGATCCAGTCCGATTCACTGATTGTCGCGCTCAAGGGCTCGTCGCCCGAAATGCGTGAAAAGATATTCAAGAACATGTCCCAGCGTGCCGCCGAAATGATGCGAGAGGATCTCGAGGCGAAAGGTCCGGTACGGCTGTCTGAAGTCGAATCGGAACAAAAGGAAATCCTCAAGACCGCCCGTCGCCTCGCCGAGGAAGGACAACTCGTCCTCGGTGGCAAGGGCGGCGACGACGCATTCGTGTAAGGACAGGATTACTGATGTCCACCGATGCGAGCAAACTTACGGCGTGGGAACGCTGGGAACTGGCCAGTTTCGACCCAGCGCCGAAGGCGACACAGACGCAACCACCGACCTCGGCACACAGCGAACCCTCCGTTGTTCTACCGACTGCCAGCGACATCGAGCAGATCCACCAGCAGGCACACGACCAGGGCTATCAGGCCGGTTATGCCGAAGGGCAGGAAAAGTCGCGCAGCGAAGCGGCGACCCTGGCCGGATTGGTACTACAACTCGACACCGCACTGACCGAACTCGACCAGCAAGTCGCCGAGCAACTGCTGGCGCTGTCTATCGAACTCGCACGTCGCGTTGTCGGACAAAGTCTGGCCGTTAACCCAAAGGCGATTGTCGACGTCGTGCAAGGCGCCCTCGCCGAACTGCCGCACCAGCATGCTTCCATCCACCTCAATCCGGAAGATGCCGCGCTGGTGCGCACACATCTTGGCGAGCAGTTGGCGCACGGCGGACACCGAATCCTCGACGATGTGCAGGTGGCGCGCGGCGGTTGTCTGATCGACGCTGGCGGCAGCCATATCGACGCCGCGCTGTCGACGCGCTGGCGGCGCGTGCTGGAAAGCATGGGCACGCCAAGCGAGTGGATTGTCGTCGACGACACGTGAATACTTCACCGCACCACGCCTGGGGCGAATTCCTGCAGCAATGCCGCGAGCAGGCCGAACAGGCGAGCCCCTATCAATTGGTCGGTCGGCTGACGCGCGTCAGCGGCCTGGTCATGGAAGCCTCCGGCCTGAAACTCTCGCTGGGCGCCGGCTGCCAGGTGCAGGCGCCCGGCGGAGCGAGCGTCGAGGCGGAAGTGGTCGGATTTTCCGGCGAAAAAGTATTCATGATGCCGACCGAAGATGTCTATGGCCTCGCCCCCGGCGCCCAGGTAAAGCCGCTGGAAAATCCGCCGCCGCTACCTAAGGTCGGCGCTCCGCGACCGGTGCGGCGACGCTCCTTCGACCGCGCCAAGCACGTGCCGGTCGGCGATGCCCTGCTCGGGCGGGTGCTCGACGGCAACGGCCGGCCGCTGGACGGACTAGGCCCGCTCGAGACCAAACAAAGCCGATCCATCACCAGTCGCCCCTTCAACCCGCTCGGACGGGCGCCGATCGAGCGTTCGCTCGACGTCGGCATCCGCGCGATCAACGCTCTGCTGACAGTCGGTCGCGGCCAGCGGCTCGGCCTGTTTTCCGGCTCCGGCGTCGGCAAGAGTGTGCTGCTGGGCATGATGTCGCTGTACACCGAAGCCGATGTCATTGTCGTTGGCCTGATCGGCGAGCGCGGTCGCGAGGTCAAGGAGTTCATCGAGCAGAATCTTGGCGAGGAGGGGCGCAAGCGATCGGTCGTCGTCGCCGCGCCGGCCGACGTCAGTCCGCTGATGCGGCTGCAAGGTGCATACTATGCCACTGCGATAGCCGAGCAGTTTCGCGACCAGGGTCGCCACGTACTCCTGATCATGGACTCGCTGACCCGCTTTGCCATGGCCCAGCGCGAAATTGCCTTGGCCGTCGGCGAACCGCCGGTGACGCGCGGCTATCCTCCGTCCGTGTTCGCCCGCCTGCCGCAACTTGTCGAACGGGCTGGGAATGGACCCGAAGGCGGTGGCTCGATCACGGCCTTTTATACCGTTCTGGTCGAGGGCGACGACCAGCAGGATCCCATCGCCGATTCCGCCCGCGCAATTCTTGACGGCCATTTCGTGCTGTCGCGGCCGCTCGCCGATGCCGGCCACTATCCGGCGATCGATATCGAGCAGTCGATCTCGCGGGTCATGACCAACCTGATCGACCCGACCCATCTTGAACTTGTCCGCCGCTTCAAACAGCTCTATTCCCGCTACCAGCGGTCGCGCGATCTCATCTCGGTCGGCGCCTATGTGGCCGGATCGGACCCCGTTCTCGATCAGGCGATCCGAATGTACCCGGTATTCGAAGCCTTTCTGCAACAGGGCATCAGCGAGCGGGCCAATTACGAGACCAGCGTCGCCGCTTTGAGACAGCTATTCGCTGCGGTGTAGAATCGCTGCCGGTTCACTGAAGCCCAAGTCATCAGACGACCTGACCCAGAGATATGACGGAAGCCTTTCCGCTGCAGACCCTGCTCGATCTTTCCCAGTTGCGACTAGACGAAGCGACGCGTCAGCTTGGCTTGCTGATCGCCGGCGAGCAGGAGGCGGCCAAGCGCATGGCGATGCTGATCGAATATCGCGACGAGTACCAGAAGCGCTTTCTCGAGGCTGCGCGGACGGGTATCGGCAAGGATCAGTGGCGCAACTATCAGGCTTTTCTCGATAAACTGGAATCCGCCATTGGTCAGGCCGGTGACATCGTCGAGGCGTCACGAGCGCGGACCGTTGCCGGTCAGCGTGCCTGGATCGACAAGCGCGGGCAGGTCAAGACTTACGACACGTTGTCCGAGCGTCATGACGTGCGGATGCGCTATGCCGAGCAGAAGAAGGAACAGAAGGTGCAGGACGAGCACGCTGCGCGCGGGCATCGCCAAAACGAAAAGTAAATAACCCCGGCATGGGCTTTGCTTTTGTCTTGGGCAAACCATGCCCAACGCAAAGGACGGCAAGAATGTCTGCACCGCTCCATCTCGTCGTACCTGCTGCTGCCAACGCGTCTGGACCTGCCGTCAGCACTGCTTCCGGAGCGGGATCAGGTTCGGTAGCCCGCGTTGACGCCGGCGATGCCCCGATCGCTCAGCCACCTTTCGCGCAAGTGCTGCAGAAACTGGTCAAGGCCCTCGAGCCGCATGGCCGAGGCGCGCCACCCACCGTGCTGGGAATCGGTGCGCCGGACTTGGTGGCTTTGCAGATAGCTACGAATGCAGCAGCAGTCGCCGGCAACATGGCAACAGCGGATCCAACCAAGTCGGCCGTTGCCGCGCCGAGCGGAGAAAGCGATCTGGCCGCCCTGCTCGCGCAACTGGGGTCGCCTTTGCAGCAGCAAGCGATAGCGGCCTCGCATGGGGCGCAAAATATTTCTGCAACAAACCGGAAAGTTGGCAACGGCAAGGCGCGCGATGAAGCGGATGTTGCCAGCACGGCAAGTGCGGCCAACACCGACACAGCCGGTCAATCGCTGACGGCTGCTGCACTTGCCGCGCAATCCATCGCCAGTCCAGCGCCTGCTGCTCCGCCTGGCGCACAGCCCCTCGCAGTTGCAGCGCCGGATGCTTCACTTGCCGCCCCGCAGTCCCGAGCAATTGCAGTGCCAGCCACCGCGCCTGCGCAGACTCAGCCCGGTCAGGTACCGGTGACGCAAGCGGCCAGCGAGCATCCGCAGCAATCGTTCGATTTCAACGCCCCTGTGCCGGCAACTATTGCCGCAGCGGTTTCGACACACGTCGGAAATAGCACAGAAGTCGTCGTCAACAACGATTCCGGGAGCGAATTTGCAGCCGCGCTCGTTCGCGCCAGGGGAGACGACGGTGCAGTGCTGGCCGCAACGCAAGCATCTGCCAGCGCAGAAGCCGCAAAAAATTCAGCCGCAGTTGTACAGAACAGCACACCGGCCCTGGTGGTCAACACCCCGGTTGGCAACGCCGGCTGGACCGGGGAAATCGCCGACAAGCTGACGTGGATGGTCGGCCGTCAGGAACAACGCGTCGAACTCGTGCTCAACCCGCCGCAACTCGGTCGTGTCGAGGTATCGCTGACGTTGAATGGGGACCAGGCGAGCGCCCAGTTCCTCTCTGCCAACCCGGTGGTTCGCGAGGCATTGGATAGCGCCATGCCGCGCCTGCGCGACATGCTCGCTGAAGGTGGAATCACCCTGGGCCAAACGCATGTCGGCAGCGATTCTCCGGGTCAGGCGGCAAACCAGCGCGAAAACAGCGATAATCGGCAAGGTGCAGGCAGCGGCAGCGCCATGGTAGATATGCCGGTCAGGGCCGGCAGCACAGCAACGCAGTGGCTCAGTCGGGGCCGTGGCCTGGTCGATGTCTTCGCTTAGATGCCGTGCGACAAACGAAGATAACCGGGAAGAACCGGGCGATTTCAGCCTTTGCCGCGGTTCCTGTTTGATTATGATCTGCGGCGGACGACGAGAGGACTGAACAATGGCAACAACGGCAAAATCTTCGGAAAAGCAGGAAGGCGAAGCGGAAGCACCAAAGAAGAAGAGCAAGCTTTTGCTTTTCATCATTATTGGCGTTGTCGCAGTGGTACTTCTCGGCGGCGGTGGAGCTTACTTTCTCATGAAGAAGAAATCGGCCGACGAGGCCGACGCCGAGGCAGCCGATGGCGGCCAAGCCACCAAAAAGGAGGCGAAGGCCGAAAAGGGCCACCCGGCCAAGCCGCCGACTTATGTAAAACTCGAGCAATTCACCACCAACCTGACGCCAGAGTCGCCCGACCAGCAAGGCCAATTTATCCAACTGGTGGTTGAACTGCGGCTGGCCGATGAAACGGGAACTGAAGCCATCAAGGGCTACATGCCGGAATTGCGTGACAAGATCCTGCGGCTGCTGTCCAGTCGGAAGCCTTCGCAGCTGGTTTCACTGGAAGGCAAGGACGCGTTGGCGACAGAAATTCGCAACACAGGCAACACTCTGGTCGGTCCAGCCAAGAAAGGCAAAGCCGGCAAGGACGCCGAGGGCGAAGGTGTGATCGAGAGCGTTCATTTCACCAGCTTCATCATTCAGTGACGACGACAGGTTGAACGCGAGTCGATGAGTGTGCGATGAGCCAGGACTTTCTCTCCCAAGAAGAGGTTGACGCACTACTCAAGGGTGTCACCGGCGAGCCCGACGAGGAACAGCCGGATAGCGCTGCCGGGAGCGGCCCGCGCGCCTACGATCTTGGCCGTCAGGAGCGTATCGTCCGCGGGCGGATGCCAACGCTGGAACTGGTCAATGAACGCTTTGCCCGCTACCTGCGCATAGGCCTGTTCAATTACATGCACCGCAACGCCGAGATCTCTGTCGGGCCGATTCGTGTGCAGAAATACAGCGAGTTCATCCGCAACCTGGTGGTGCCGACCAACCTCAACCTGGTTCAAGTCAAGCCGCTCCGCGGGACGGCCTTGTTCGTGCTCGATCCGAACCTGGTTTTCCTGGTGGTGGACAATTTGTTTGGCGGCGACGGCCGCTTCCACATGCGTGTCGAAGGGCGTGATTTCACGCCAACCGAGCAGCGCATCATTCAGGGCCTGCTGGGCGTGATTTTCAGCGAGTACGAAAAGGCCTGGAAGCCTGTCACGCCGCTCAGCTTCGAGTTCGTCCGCTCGGAGATGAACACGCAATTCGCCAATATCGCCACGCCATCCGAAATCGTGGTGGCTGTCACCTTTACCGTCGAGTTCGCCGGGGCAACGTCGGAAATGCATATCTGCATGCCCTACGCGATGATCGAACCAATACGCGACACGCTCTACAGTTCGCTCCACAGCGAACAAATTTCCTCCGACAAGCGCTGGACGACCATGCTGACACGCCAACTCCAGGCGGCCGAGGTGGAACTGACCGTGCCGTTGGCCAAAACCCAAATCCGCCTCAACGAGATCCTGAAGTTGAAAG
>CAISUK010000047.1 GCA_903888645.1 uncultured Pseudomonadota bacterium
CCAAACAGAACCGTATCAAGGCGCCTGCCAACCTGGGCGACGCGGTGCGTCTGGTTGCTCGCCTGGGCGGCTATCTTGGCCGCAACAATGATCCGCCCCCAGGGCATCAGCTCATGTGGGAGGGCTATGCCGCCTTGAAAATGCTCTGCCTGGGCTTCTCTCTCAGGCCACCCGATACAAGTTGAAAAACTTATGGGTAATGGGCAGGGCTAGGCTGGTCAACAGCCCCGCCACCGTCGCGGCCATCACGCCGCTGAATGTCCCCCAGTGGATCAGGAGGACAATCAGTGTGACCATCAGGTCGATGGAGAGATCGTGCTTCAAGGCACGAAGCATCGTCCTGCGCGGCAGCTTGGCGAAAATCAGGGCTACGCCGAGGAAGACCGTTATGCCTGTCATTAGCATGGTCGGTCTCCTCGTTCAGGCGTTTGGGCTGGAAGACTCCTGCCAAGCATCGCGCACGTCGGCGCTGGCTTGGGCAAGGATGCCGGGAGTCTTCTTCGCCTGCGCCGTGACGGCGCGTAAAGCACGGAATGCCAGCAGTGCGCCACGTTTGACGAGGCGCTCTGACGACTGTGGATTGGACAACGGTACTGCTTGGACTTTGATACTCACGGTGATGCTCCTTTAGAAAGGTTAACGAAAAAGCGGCGCACTGCCACGATGGCAATACGCCGCTGGGGATCGGCGAGATGAAAGATCAGAAAATGATCAATTCATAACGCCGAACTGTGAACGCCGAACTTGGTTCGGCGCAAAACTTTCAGGAAACGGGAATGCTTGGGTCCCCCTGCGCGAATCAGAAGTCCGATCCCGAAGTGGGGGAGTGGTTTTGTAGAAAGGGGGATAGGGGTGAGCGCGGGTGGACGCGCCTATAACTTTTTCCAATCCTGTCCGGAATTGCTTCGGCAAAGCGTACTAGAGAGCAGGAGGATATTTTTTATCCGCCAAATCGAACCGAACCGCAACGTGATTCACAACCAAACTTAACCACATCAAGGAGTCGTCCAAATGAAAGCCATCGCCAAAGTCGCCGCCGTCGCCGTTCTCGCCTTCGCTTCTGCTTCCTCGTTTGCCGGTGCCGTCATGATCGTCAATACCAGTACCTATTCTCCGATCATCTCAACCACGCCGATTGTCGTCACGCCGGGCACTGCTGGCTCCCTCAATCCGCAGCCGCTGCCGCCGAGAATTCTCCGGCCCGGCTTCCTGTTCTGACCGCCAGAACTCGATCCATCAGTGTCAGCCAGCGCCGTCGGAATTCGCTTCCGGCGGCGTTCTTGCATTTCAGTCAATGCTGTTGCCGGATTAGACGATCTTGCAATGAATGAGCGATTCATCATTGGTCGCGCCCTCATCATCCGTCGCCTGCATTCTGCCATGTTCGACCGATCCAACTTGGCGGAAACTTTTCGTCAAAGTCATGTCCGGTTTCCTGTCCTGTTTGCGTCCTAGAAGGTGAAGGACAAAAAACTGTCCGACCGAACCGACAACTGAACATCGAGGATTAAGACATGAATGCTACACACACAATCGCAGGGCCGAGCAGCATGAGTCTGCAATTCACCAAAGCGGCTGCAGCAGTTCGCGCAGTCGTCAGCGTGGTTTTCGTCATCCGCAAACGCCGACCGGTACCCATCGGCATTCTCACTCAACAGCCCACGGATAATCTCGATCGAACTCTGCTCGGACAGCGCGCGCTTAATCTGATTTTGAACTTCCACAACGCCACGATAATCGCCCCGCACAAAGTTGTTCAGCGTTATTTATGGGCATTGGGCAGGGCTAGCCGGTCATAGGCAAAGACCTGGTGCCGCGCTGCAATTGCCGGAAACACCGCATTCCATGAGTCCTTCCCGTCACCCAGCCCGGACTGCAGTACGACCGTCGGCAGCGTCTTGCCAGCCACCGCCGATGCGACGATGCCTGTCGGTGTTGTCACCACCGCCGTGGGTTTGATTGACGCGCAGCCAGTCATGCCGATGAGCAATGCCGCAATGGCCGACGCGGCAAACCAGGAACCAGACGTCGGATAGAACCGCCTGATCACAGGGCCACCGCGGATATGCTCGTGCCAAACACGGCTTGATTGAAGCGCGCGCAAGTCGACTCGCAACTCTGGCGATCATGCGATTCGTACAGGTCAACGTGTGTCCCCGCAATTAACGCCGCTCGTGCGAAGTAGTGGGGATCGCCTTCGGCGTCACGCGATTCCACGACGCTGGCACGATTGATCCGCTCGTTGTGAACCTCTTGTTGGTCCCGCCGGAATGGATATTGATGGACGATGCGTACCGTAGAGTTCGGTTGAACTGTCACCGTTACGCAAGAGTGATTCATGGCAAAGGCTGAGCCACCGAGGCCGCCGATCCAGAAAATCCCCATGACTGCTGCCGTCAACGCTGTCGAGTAGCCCGATGGGGGACCATCACGAAGGAAACCCCTACACACTACCCATCACGACGACCTGCCGCTGAAAGTCAAGGTCGTTCGTACCCACCACGCATTTGAAGGCCTATTGCTGGAAGTCCATGGACGAAGGCAGTTCCGTGGTCGTCCTCACTTGCTCCTCGTATTGCCCGACGGCAGTTGATCCCTGTTTCCTGTCGAGTGGACAGACTTCACTAAAGCCGAAGGCTCGACAGAAACGAGCATTGCGGCAAAGCCCATGCCTTGCCTGGCCCCGCTCGCCAATTTGCTGCATGCGCTCATCATAGTGAATGGCTTGCTCCGTTCTCTTCCCGCTTCCAGCGGGGAAATGGACGAGCCTTCTAATAAGGAGAGCAACCATGCAACTCAGCCTTCTGGAGGACGAACCCCTCGACATCGGGCTGTGGCATCGCCTGACCTTCGAACAGCAGAAGGCAGTGATCGAAGTGTTAGCACGACTCATCGCACAAGCGGCGGTACAACCCAATCAGGAGCCAAGTCATGAGTGATCTCGGAAAGATCAAGCTCGCACATACCCAGCGGGGCGCCTTTATCTACGTACGTCAAGCCAAAGCCAAACACGGCGTACCGAACCCAGTTCCGTAAAGCGCTCGAAAACGCTGCGAATCGCCGCTGTGACGGCTTCATTGGGGTGAAACAATACCTGACCATCCTCCTCACCCCAAACGAATCCCGTAGGCAGGCCACGGCGTAATTCGCCCCGGGCGGCCTTGTTGCGAATACCACCCTCGAGACGCGCGCGGGTAATATGCAATTCAGCTTCACTCATCGTCCCTTTGAGGCCGAGTAACAAGCGGTCATTGAACCAGGCTGGATGATATAAACCATCTGCATCGCCAATCAATGTATCTGTCATGCCACACAGATCAAGCAGGTGGTACCAATCCGAATTGTTGCGCGCCAGTCGCGAGACTTCGAGGCCGAGCACAATGCCGACCAGTCGCATTGCGATGGCGGCGATAAGACGGGCAAACCCTGTGCGCTTGTCTGCACTAGCGCCTGACAAGCCCAGGTCCTCGTCGATGACAACGACCTGTTCTGGTTGCCAGCCTAGCTCGACGGCGCGATCGGCCAGGGCATATTGGCGAGCCGTTGACTCCCGGTTGTGCTCGACTTGTGCGGCCGAGGATTCGCTCCGAGGGATTGTCGTTTCCCGCGCAATACAACTACGGCAAAGAAATCCGCTGGGGCGCGCCGACCTATACCGCCATTCACAGTATCCTCGCCAGCCCCGTCTACGCCGGAGCCTACGTTTACGGGAAGAGTCGTCACGAACGCGTATTCGATGAGGCGGGTAAGATCAAGCGCCGCAGCCGGAAATTACCTCAGTCGCAATGGGCCGTTCTCATTCACGATCATCATCCGGGTTATATTGACTGGAGCACCTATGAGGCCAATCAGGCCCGCATCGGCACCAATATTCGGCCGCGAGCGCACCAACCCGAAGGCGCCGTGAGAGAAGGGGCCGCGCTCTTGCAGGGTATTGCCACGTGCGGTCACTGCGGGCGCAAGCTACACACTCAATATCCGGGAAGAAATGCGCGTCCGGGCTACTACTGCGCCGGAAAGAATATTGTCAATGGTCGCGGTCTCTACTGCCTGAACATCGGCGGCGTGCAAATCGACAAAGCCGTGTCAGAAGCCCTTCTTCAAGCGCTCAAGCCGGCAGCCTTTGATGCCACGCTACAAGCCACACAGCAGCTCGAATCCGATCACGAAGCGGCGCTGACGCAGTGGCAGCTTGCCGTCGAACGCACTCGCTACGAGGCGCAACGTGCCGAGCGTCGGTATCGCGCCGTCGATCCCGAGAACCGACTCGTCGCACGCGGGCTTGAAGCTGAATGGGAGTTGCGTTTAAGCGAACTCGAGCAGGCACAAGCGGATTTGCTGCGTAAGAGCCTGTCCCGTCCCGCCAAGCTCACGCCAGAGAATTATGAACGTATTCTCACCCTGGGTGCTGACCTCCAGCGTGTTTGGGCCGCACCATCGACGACCGATCGCGACCGGAAAGAGTTGCTTCACACACTGCTTGACGACGTCATCATTACGCTCCACCGTGCGGAGTTTCGCGCCCACCTGACGCTGCGTTGGTCGGGCGGAATGATCACCGAAATCGACGTCCATTTGGCCCGCATCAATCCCGCTCGAATTCGTACCGATGAAGACACGATCGACCTGATCAGACGGCTCGCCACCCATTATCCGGACGGTATAATCGCGGGCATTCTCAACCGCCAAGGACGTAAGACCGTCAATGGTGAACGCTTCTCGGCCAATCAGGTCGGTTGTCTGCGCCGATACCGTCACATCGAATGCTTTGATCCATCCACCGCTGCAATAGACGGAGAATTGGTGACCATCGCCAAAGCCGCAGAAATCCTCTTGGTTGCCGCCTCAACCATTCATCGTTGGCTTGGCGAAGGAATCATCGCCGGCGAACAGATTTCGCCCGGCGCTCCATGGCAAATTCGCATGAATGAGGAGCTACGCGCACGGTTCGTTGAAGAGGCGCCACCGGGCTATGTCGCGATGCTTGAGGCAACGCTACTGCTCGGCGTTTCCCGCCAGACCATCTTGCAGCGTGTAAAGCGCGGCGAACTCGATGCGGTACATGTCGTTCGCGGAAGAAGAAAAGGCATTAGAATCAAAATCGTAGATGATCAATCCGACCTCTTTACTCAATCCTCATGACAACGGGTGCATTATGAAGCCACATCCAAGCAAGACATAGCTCATGGCAGCGACAATCGCCATGAAGGCGACCGTCACGCCCCACAGGTAGGCAGCCTTGCGATTGCGGAAGACCACCATGCTCGAGCTGCTCAACGAATTACGACTAAACCCGCTCAGTTGAATGAGCAGCGGCACCAGGACTTCCGGGAAGATGCGTGTTACGCAGTCGATGCGCCAGAACCCGCATGATGTCTATGGCAAAGCCCGGCGTCTCGGTGACGAGGAAATCGAAGCGCTTTTCATCGACAACGGCGAACTCGCAATCCGTCACCGCTTCGACCGTCGCGGAGTGCGGCACGCGTTCAACCAGCGACATCTCACCGGCGAAATCGCCCAGATGGAGTCGTTCGACTTCCTGTCCGCCAACCAGGATGCGCGCCTTGCCAACCGTCAGTACGTACATCAGGCCCGGTGAATCGCCCTCGACGAAGACGGGGGTACCGGCACGAACCGCGACCAGTCTGGGATCATTGCGAAATAGCGCATAACAGAGCATGACCTTGTCTTTTCTCCCTGATGCCAATATGAGTATTCTAATGTGTGCGCCAATTGCCGCAAGATTGTCACATTCTCGTAACATGGGACATTGACGACCTTGCGGACCAACAGGGCGGCGGATGCCCGAGTCGATTGTCATCAAATTGTCAGCATTTTGCTTCAAAGTGATACCGTCATAGTCGGCACGGCGGTCAGCACCGCCCAACTTCGATTGATGTCACAATCAACCTATGCAAGTTGATTGCTTTTTCGACGGCGATGTAGCCGTCATCTACTTGCAGGATCAATTCGACCTCAGGGAATCCAAGGGCTTCCACGGGGCGATTGATGCTATCGTCGATGACGCCAATGTACGGGAAATCGAGGTGAACTTGTCGCGCTTCGAGCACATGGATAGTCCGCCCTCGCTTTCTTACTCATCCTGCGTGAGCGGGCACGTGAGGGAAGCAAGGCTGTTGTGCTGAGCGGGGTGGCCGGCAAAGTTCAAGAGGTTTTGAAGACAGCTTCTTTCGAGCAGATCTTTGTCTTCAGGAACCGGCCCGCCGACTGAGTCCCAATAGCACCAGACCGGAACGGCGCGGTCGGTCAGAACGCCATGTCAGCGCTATGGCTGTTTTCGCTTCAACAAGCCTTGCACAAACAGGAACGCGGTACGGATCAACGAGTCGGTCAGCGCCGGTTGCAGGAAGGTCCCATGACGCATCAGGGTGAGCGTTCGACTATCGAGCGTCGTCGCCAGCCTGAATAAGGTGTCGTTTGTCATGAACCATGCTCCTGTGGTGGGAAGTACGTGACGGATTCAACGGACTAAACCTTATAAATCATATACTTCGGTTATTACAGGATTAAGTCAGGCGTTGCACGACTACCGTGGCGCGCACTTCCCCACGATGGCGTAGGCCAGTGATGCTGAGGACTTTGTCGAATTTCCGAACTTGGTTCCATCAGCGCGTTGATGGATGCAGCGTCACGACTTGGTCCCCCGCCGTCGGGGGCAGTGGCGTTCGTTGCGACAGCTGTATCGCAAGGGTAACCTTGTCCTGTTCGATCTGGCGCACGAAATGCCAACCACACGGCGTCTTGATGAACGCATAGCCGGTGGGTTCGTCGACGAAAACCTCATACAGACGATGGTCGTAGCCATCAGTCTTGCAGGGTGCCTGATCGGCGGCGATGCCCGACCTTGAAAGCAGCAGGGTCGCTGCCACTGCCAACAACTGAAGCGTTCTCATGGAAGCCTCCGTGGGTAAATGGATACGACAAGTTATAGCACCATAATATTGCAGCGCAATAACAGGAATACCTAATCCGGACA
>CAISUK010000048.1 GCA_903888645.1 uncultured Pseudomonadota bacterium
CCAAACAGAACCGTATCAAGGCGCCTGCCAACCTGGGCGACGCGGTGCGTCTGGTTGCTCGCCTGGGCGGCTATCTTGGCCGCAACAATGATCCGCCCCCAGGGCATCAGCTCATGTGGGAGGGCTATGCCGCCTTGAAAACGCTCTGCCTGGGCTTCTCTCTCAGGCCACCCGATACAAGTTGAAAAACTTATGGGCAATGGGCAGAACTAGCCCTCCAAGGATACAGTCAAGCTCAGCCTGTCCGCTTGCCAAGCTCGCTCGCGCTTGCTGCAGGGTTTTCAATGCGGCCTTTACCGATGGTAGCTGTCGTCTATTGAATGTGGTCACATATCGTGGAACGTTTAGGTTGAACTCGTTTTCGTTTATCTCATTCATATCGACAACGCGGGCATGTTTGACCAGTTCATCAGCATCGCCATAGAGTGCCCCCAATTCAGCGCCGACCTGATCAACATCGCGTCGGTCGTCCTCGGCACGACGGCGGGTTTCTGCGATCTTTCCATCACGCTCGACAATCTTGGTGGCAGCTTTCTCGCGTTGCCCTTCGATCTTGACCAGGGCTGCCTCGGCCTTATTCTTAGCTACCTTGCCGGCGACTTTTGCCAACTCAGCGCGGGCTTCCGCTACTTGGGTCTCCAACCGGAATAGACGCGTGGCATGGTCTGCATACTCTGCTTCTAGGCGCTCTATTTGATCGTGCTCGCGTGCGTTGATCTGCTCGCGAATACGCTGACTGTGTTTTGCCACAAGGCCGGGCACCTGGGCCCCATCACCATAGGCCTGTACATGCACCAACATCCGCATAACATCTTGGGGACGTAGCTCGTTTTGATTGGTGAGTTCGCGAAAATGGCGGGCTGCATAGACCAGTAAAACTTTATCGTGGCGCTTTGGAGGTCTCTGCTTCCTCAAAATAACAAGACAGGCGGGAATTGTTGCGCCGTAAAACACATTGAGTGGCAGGGATATCACTGCATCGATTAAACGGGACTCCAATAGTGCTTTGCGGATCAAGTGTTCATCATCTGCCTTGCGACGTTTGAATTTTGGGTTGCCTTCATCATCGAACTCGCCGGTTTCTTCCTCCACCTCGGGCTGGCCCCGAAACAGCACACCCTGTGGGCAGACGACGCCCGCTCGACCGTCATCGGCAAGGGATGCGAGGATGTGGAGGATGAAAGCGTAATCGCCATAACCAGCAGGTGGAGCCTTGAACGCGGCACCGCGACCGAAGCGACCAAAGCTGTCTTTGTAGCCTTCCTTGCCGAATACTTCTTTCTTGAGCTTGTCCTTTTTCTTCTTGTCGTCCGTCTGCTGTTCCGGCTTCAACCACCAGAACTCATCAGAGAATGGAAAATTGGCGAGTGCCAGCGAAAACTTGCGCACCTTGCCTTCGCCATCCTTGAAGGCTGGATCGGTAATTGTGCTGACGCCCGCGGCAATGGTGGCTTCCAGACCGTGCAACACGGAGTTGATCTTGCCGATGGCAGCATTGCCCCAATTCATCTCCTGGCCGAAATACTGGGCTGACGTGGCGTGGTGGCTGTTCTCGCGCAGGTAATCCGCCGCGTGCACCAACATGCCGCCGCTGCCGCAGGTGGGATCATAAATGGTATCACCCGGGCGCGGCTCCAAGATGCGCACCAAGGTATCCACCACCTCAGGGGGCGTGAAAAATTCGCCCGCCTTGGCTCCGGCATCATCAGCAAACTGCTTGATCAGGTACTCATAGGCCCGCCCCAAAATGTCAGGCGGAACACTGGCGTTGGAAAGGTCGTGAGACTCGAAGTGCTGGATCAGCGCGTGCACCACTTCGTTGGGGATCAGCGGCTTGCCGCTGCCATCCGGTGCCGGTTGGTTCCAGTCGACGGTGAATACGCCCTTTAGTTCCTCATTGGCGGCGGATACTGATCGCATTGCCTGTGTAAGTTTCTCGCCGAGATTCACCGATTCGGCAAGCACGTCACCCCAGCGACTGCCTTCTGGAATGGAAAATCGATGCTCGCCTCGCGCCCGAAAAATTGCCTTCTGCGCGTCGGTGAATTGCTTGCCCTGCTGGCGCTCAAGCACCGCGATGGCATCGTCCGCCTCGTTCTCCCATTGGTCGCAGAGCCGCTTATAGAACATCAGCGACAGAATGTAATTCTTGTAGTCCTGCCCGGCAGTCTTGCCGCGCAGAATGTTGGCTGCGCCCCACAGGTGAGCTTCGAGTTGCTGTTGTGTCAGTCTCATTGTTGTTCCGGAGTAAGTTCGGACTCGCCCATCCAGTGGCAAAGCAGGGGCGCGGGGATGCGCAGAATTCGTGTTTTAGTATCGGGCAGGTCGGGAATCGTGCCGAAGTCATCCAGCGACTTGGTGACCACGTAGCCACGGTCGATGGACTTCTGCTGGCAAAGTTCGAGCAAACCTTTCAGGTCGCGCAGGCCAGTGTGCTGTGCGCGGTATTTCACCTCGAATGGAATGATCTGACCGCCCACTTCGGCCACGAGATCAACTTCCCGATCCTTCTTGCCGCGCCAGTAGGTGAAGCGTACGTTTTGCGCATAGTAGCGGGCGAACAAGTGCTTGAAGACCGCCGTTTCAGTTGCCACCCCCAGCGCTGCCGGATCTTCAAGGATGGCCTTGCCCTTGAGCATGACCGCCGATGCGATGGCGGCATCGGCCAGATAAATCTTGAAGCGCGCCCGCAGCACATCCTTGCCGTACCCAAATGGCGGCAGCCGGTAGATCAGGTGCGTCGCTTCCAGCAATTCGATGAAGCTCTGCGCCGTCGGGCGCTTGACCTCAAGATTGGCGCAGAGATCGACCATGTCGAGCAGTCCGCCATCGTGCATGCACAGGTAGAGGAATGTGTGCTCCAAATCCAGCACGCGGCGCACACCGAATAATGCGGTCATATCGCGCTTCAACACCTTGTCGATGATGTCCTCGCGCAGCAGACGTTGGGCTTGGGTGATGCTCTCGACTTGCGCCGTCTGCGGAAATCCGCCACGCACCAGGTATTCGTGGAAATGCCCGACATAGGGCGCGGCAGATTCGGTGACGCGGTAAAGGTCCGGCTGCGACCATTCGAACAGATCGCGCAGAGACTTGAGGCGAGGTAGCGCCGGGAGTGAAAGATTCTTGATCTGAAGGTATTCGTAAAATGAGAGCGTGGTTAGCCGGATTGTGTGCCAGCGGCCGACTCCAGATTCTTGCCCGGCCTCGACCAGTGGCATCGCCGAACCGGTAAAGGCAATGCGCCGCTGTTTTGGCGAAGTCCACTTGGTGTTTGACCCATGTGCCCCAGTCGCGGATGAACTGGGCCTCGTCAAGGAAGATGTATTCAAAGCCATCGACTTTGGGCTCCCGCTCGCGCCAAGCTTCCAGCACTGCCTCAATACCAGCGAGTTTCAGGATGGGGTGGTCGAAGGTCGCATAAAGAATGTTGGCGGGCGGCACGCCTTCGCGCAACAAGGCGTCAGCTGCTTGCAACATCAACGTGGTTTTGCCGATCTGACGTGCGCCAGACAGCAGGACAGCCCGGGGGGCAGGCGGGTTGGTAGTCCAAAGGTATAACTCCCGGAACGCCGCGCGCCGCCATTTGGGCAGATCGGAAATCGCCTCGTCACGCCACCAGGGATTGAACTGGGACAGGACGGCGATAAGCTCTTCTTTAGATA
>CAISUK010000049.1 GCA_903888645.1 uncultured Pseudomonadota bacterium
AGCGTCTCCCGCAATGACTCATGCCGGCATGTCGATGAGCCGGCTAGTGATTTTCCGCGCCACCGGTGCCAGAAAAAAGATCATCGGCACCCCGATCACATAGCCGATAGCGAATGATCGTCCCCATCGAGTCAGAAATTCTGCAGTGAATCCGACATTCACTGCAGTGATGACCAAGGTCATCAACGAAATCATCATGGCGCCCATGACGAAAGAGAATACCAAATGAAATTTCTTTTGCGGATTCACGAGCCTGTCCTCCCTCTTACAAAAACCAGCTTTCTATCTTATTGCGACCCGGTACCCCGCCGGCATGGACCACTTTGCCGTCAATCACCACGCCCGGTGTGCTCATCACGCCATAGCGCATGATGTCTTGCAGGTCTTCCAACTTTTCGAGTTGGATGTCCACGCCCTTGGCCTTCGCCACTTCTTCGAGCAGCTTTACGGTGTTCTTGCAGTTGGCACAGCCTGTACCGAGAACCTTGACATTTTTCATGATGAATCTCCTTATAAAACGGCGTTGAAGACGTAACCGACAATGAGAATCCCGGTGGCCACCACGCCGGCAAAGGTGGCAATCAGGGTCGGTTTGAGGACCTTGCGCAGGATGATCATTTCCGGCGCTGACAGAGCGATCACACTCATCATGAACGCCAACACCGTGCCCAGAGCAGCGCCCTTGCCGATCAGCGCCTCGACTACCGGGATGATGCCTGCAGCATTGGTGTACATGGGTACGCCGATCATCACGGCAATAGGCACCGACCACCAAGGCGCGTCCTTGCCCATGATCGATGCCATGAAATCTTCTGGTACGTAGCCGTGAATACCGGCGCCCAGAGCGATCCCGGCCAAGACATAAGGCCAGACCTTGCCGACAATTTCCCGCACGTGACCGAGCCCGGTCTCGAAACGTTCGACCCAGCTCATGGCGTTGCCATCGACGCTTTGCGTTTCGCCCGCCTGGATCGCACGCACCCAGTCCTCGAGATACCGCTCCATCTTCAGTTTGCCGATCACGAAACCGGAAACCATGGCCACTGCCAGACCCATGAAGAGATAGAGCGCCGCGACTTTCCAGCCAAACATGCCAAACAGCAAGACCAGCGCCACTTCGTTGACCATCGGTGCCGAAATCAGGAAAGAGAAGGTCACGCCCAGCGGTACTCCGGCCGACAGGAAACCTATAAATAGCGGCACCGCCGAGCAAGAACAGAATGGCGTGACGATGCCCAGAGTCGCCGCCAGCACATTGCCCACGCCGACCCGTTTGCCTGATAGCAACGCTCGCGTGCGTTCCGGTGAGAAAAACGTCTGGATCACACCCACCAGGAAAACAATGGCGGTGAGGAGCAGCAACACCTTGGGCGTGTCGTAGAGAAAAAAGTGCGCGGCGTCGGAAAATCGGCTGCCACGGTCCAAGCCGGTTGCAGCGAGCATGGTATCGGCAAAATCCTCAAGATGGAGGTAAGCCCCAAGCCAAGCGCCGACCGCCACGAGTAATCCACCGAGCCATATCCGCAATCGGGGTGCCGGTGCGAGGGTGGTAATCAGTTGGGTCATGTCCGGCTCCAATGGATGGCGACCCCAAAGGGTCTCACCACAGTAGACGAAGGCAGCCTTGAAAGGATGCAGCGAATTCGCTGCAAAAATTTTAGAGTGTCGGGCGCGGGACGAAGCAGCAGACCTGTCCTGCCTCGTCGAACGTGACCTGGCAAGCTTCGACCAATCGTTCCCGCAGGCGCTGACGGGCGCGCCGCAGGCGAGCCTTGGCAGCCGGGAGCGTCAGTCCGGCACCATCGGCATAAGCTTGCTGGGTCAGGCCCTCGATATCGCAGCGGGTGATGGCTTCGCGATCCTGCGGCGCAAGTTCCGTCAATACCCTGGGCAGGCATTGGGACAGATCGTTGACCGGCACGGGCGCCTCTTCCGGATCGGCCGCCAGATCGTCAGGCAGGGGTACATTGTCCTTCGCTAAACGTAGGCGATCGATCAGCAGGTTGCGGGCAGCTTGATACAGCCAGGCCCGTGGGTTATCCACACCGCAGAGACCGTCGGGCTGTCTGAGCGCGTGCAGAAACAGTTCCTGCAGCAGGTCGTCCGCGGTGGCATCGTCGCCGGCGCGATGGCGCAGGAAGCGACGCAGTTCGGTTTCGTAAGCCTGCCAAGCGTCACGGATGCATTTCATGGGGCGGTACCTAAACCTGTAGATCGATTCGTGGAGCGTTCCATCCTCTTGAGTAGTTGTTATAGAACTTGGTATCAGAGTTTAATGATATTCTCGTCCGGTTGACCATGCCTTTGAAGCACGGGCTCGTCCCATCCGATTGCAGCCTACCCATATCCTTCGTGAGGAATTATCAGTGTTCAAAAGCGCCCATGAGTTTGTTCAAGATGCCAAGACCGTCGTCAAGGAATTGCCCGTTGCGGATATTCAAGCATTGATGGCATCCGCGGAACCGCTGATCATCGACGTGCGCGAGCCGGACGAGTTTCGGGAAGGTCACGTGCCAGGAGCGGTCAACATTCCACGTGGCTTGTTGGAGTTTCAGATTTCAAACGATGCATCGCTGCAAGAGCTCAACCGTTCGATGATCGTCTATTGCAAGACCAGTGGCCGTGCAGCGCTGGCAGCAGTCGTCTTGCGGACAATGGGATTTCAAAATGTCGTGTCGCTGGCTGGCGGGTTTCAAGCCTGGGTTGCAGCCAATTGCCCGATCGACAAGCCGAAAGACCTATCCTTCGAATGACCATCGAATGGCGGCAGTACCCCAGCTGCCGCTTCCCTGGAAAATAATCAGCCAAAGCGAGGCGCGCGACCTGGAGCGCGGTGACACATCCGTCAGATCGACGTAGTGAGCGCAATTAACCAATCTGGGGATTCGCGCACGAACCACGCCTCTAACACTTTGTCACCGCCAGTGATGATCGCCAAGCCCAACACCAACATGATGCCGCCCAAAGCCTGCTTGCCATATTGTCCGACCATGAGGAGTCGGCCGCGAATCCCGTTCATTGCCTGACGGGAGACGAGACCGAGAACCACCAACGGCAGACCGGCGCCCAAGCCGAACAAGGCCATCAGCAAAGTAACTTGCACCAAGCTTTGCCCTTGGCTTGCCAGAGTCACCGCGGCACCCAAGGTTGGTCCGACGCACGGGCTCCAGACGATCCCGAGCAGCATCCCTAGAACGAACTGGCCGGGCAAGCCGTCCAGTGTTAGTTTGGCCAGCAAGCCTTGGCCTGCGCCCGATACGCCCGAGGTGGCGACGGCAAAGCGCTCTTGCAATCGTGATGACAGTAGCAGCACGCCGAACGCGATCAACAGTACCGCAGCCAGTCTGCGGAACAACGTGGGATCTAGCCCAAGCGCTGCGCCGAGGCTGGCGACGAAGATACCGATCAGCGTAAACGATAACGTCAGTCCAGCGGCCAGCGCGAACGGACCAAGTCGATGTGCCGCGACCGCCGCTCCGAGCAGAATCGGCAATAACGGCAAGACGCATGGTGAAAGTGTCGAGAGTCCCCCGGCAACGAAGGAGAGGCCGTAGGCGCTCAGTCCGAGGTCCACTGCCGCTCCGTCAAATGGCTTTCTTCAGCAACGCCGCAATGCTGTCCTTGTTCGTATCGCCGACGGAGCGGCCGACTTCGCTGCCACCCTTGAACACGATCAAAGTGCTCTGCATCGTCGCCTTGAAGCTTCTGACCGCATCCTTCTGGTTGTCAAAGTCGACCCGCAGCGCCGTGATTCCCTGGAGTTCGGGTGTTTTCAGCAACTCGGACAGGATAGGCTTTTGTGCCCTGCAGGTGGGACACCAATCGGCATGAATGGCGACCAAGACCGGCTTGCCAGCTTTCTCCAATGCTTCGAAGTTCGCCGCATCGAATGGGGTATCGGCAGCCAGAGTTTGGCCGGCGACGAAGACGGACAACAGCAGCAGAGAACGGATGAACTTGAACATGAGGAGCTCCTTCACAACGTTGGATGGACTTTGCTGCTTGTGGACACGGCAAGACAGGTCGGGATGTTATGCATAGTCGCCGGCAATTGGATTTCCTTACATCGATCGGAAATCCAATTGAATCACGGCGACGCATCAATGACATCGCACCAATCTGACACCCGCGCCCCCTGTCTAGTTCGGCAAGCCCCTGGCATTTTCGCGGCGCGCCGAGTCAAGGCCGCGGGTATTCCGGAATACCGCCCCCGTGAAGTCGGCGCCGGAGAGATCGGCACCACTCAAGTCGCAATCGATGAACTTCGCTTCGACGACCGTCGCGTTGCGCAAATCGGCGCCACGCAAGTCTGCGCCACTAAAGTCAGCGGCATAGGCGGTCGTGCCGACCAATTTGGCGCCGGCCATCTTGGCAAAGCTGAAATCGGCTCGTGAAAAGTCCGAGCCCGACAGGTCGGCAGCTTCCAGATCAGCCGACGAGACCACCGTGTGCATGAGGCCCATCGACTGGTTCTTCATGTCGGCAGCGGCATTCATGCCGGTGAGAATGGCACCACGCAGGTTGGTGTTGCGCAAGTCGCCAATGAGCCGTGCGCCGGCCAAGTTGGCTTTGGACAGGTCACTGCCGGCCATCTGCACCGAAAACATTTCCGCCCCTTGCAAATCGGCGCCGGCAAGGTCGGCGTGTTCCAGGAAACTGACAGTCAAATTCGTATGTGAAAGATTGGCCGCGCGCAATCGAGCACCATTCAAGACAGCGGCAGAAATGTTGGCGAACCGGAAGTCAATGCCAACCAGATCGAGGTCGGAAAGGTTGGTGGAGTAGAGATCCGGTGTCGCTCCTTTGCCCGTGCCATTGACAACCGCGATCACTTGCTCGCGTGTCATTTTCTTGTGATCGGCCCAATCTTCGGCGTTGCTTGGCGAGGTTGCCAGGAGAGCCACCATGGAGCACCCGACCGCGACAAGCGCACGGAATCTAGAGATATCAAACTCATGGCGAAATTTCGTGTTGTTCATGGGGATCTCCTTGTCGTTTCATGGCAAAAAGCCAATTTCATTTTCAAGATGAAAGGGTCATTCGAGTCGCTTTGATAGGCCCTGTTTCGCAGTAAAGCCGGACGATGCTGCAACTCAATGATGCGACTTCCCCATCAACTTGAGTATCTTGAAATTGATCACCAGAAAGCGGATTCCCTGCCATATCAATGAGGTCCGCATGTAGCGGGTCAGAGCGGTGGGAGCCGGCGGGTAATAGGCTTGTTGGTAGGGTTCCTTGTTCGTAATTGTGTTCGGCATGGCGCGCTCCTCCAATAGTTTTGTTGTTGTCAATCCGGCATCACCGACCAGCCAGGTCGCATTTTTGCCTGATAAATGAAAGCATGGTGCAGCAAGTATTTCATCCAGTGGCCTGCCAGGCCGATTTCACCAAAAGTCAGATCCATGTCGCGGCCGTACGTCGGGAACTTCTCAAAGTCAGGCACGACCGGGTACACCGTCATGGTGGCTGCAGTTCCCTTGAAGAGGCTAGATCCAGTAGAGGCCACGCAGGCTGCTCCCATTTCCGCCATCGATGCCGTATGTGTTGGTTTTTCGGCGCCATTGAGCATGTCGCGGATACTCATCGCCACTGCTTTGGCCATGGCCGCTGACGGCATGCCGGTACGTGGCGGCGCCGGGTTGATCGGCGTGCCGTTGGTGCTTTGCATCGGTTTGCTGATCAGATGCGGGGGCGCGAAAGCGATGCCGACCGCAAAAATGTTGCGGTAGCCCGGCGTCTGGTAGGTTCTCGGCCAATCCTTGGCGCTCCATTCCAGATAGGGTCGCGGTGTGTAGTCGGCGTCCACCCGCATGAAGCCGTTCGGCGCAAAAATCTGGCTGGTGATGTCGGTGCCCGCCTTGTCGTAAGCCTTCAGCCCGACACCGGCAAAGGGCGGAATCAGCATGGAAAAATCAAACTCCAACTCGTGGACCTTGCCGTCCAGGGTTTTGTAATGAATCTTCCCGGCTTCGACTTTGGTCGTGTGCGCGCGGGTGATCCATTCGACGCCGCGCTCGACCATCAGCGATTCAGCAAAGGTCTTACCGTTGGTAATGTAGCCGCCGCGCTGGATATGCACGCCGCCCATGCCAAAGTCGCCCAACTCGTATTCGTTGCTCAGCCAGATGATTCGCGCCTGGTCACGGACGCCGGCTTCGCGCAGGACATGGTCGACGTTGTAGATATATTCGAAGGCGGCGCCCTGGCACGTGCACATTCCGTGGCCAGTGCCGATCACAAAGGTGCAGTGCTTGCCGCCGCGCATGGTGTCGATGGTCGCCTGAAGCTTGTGGTTGGCTTCGATGGCATGGCTGGCGGTGCATACCGATACGGTATGGCCATGGTCGGGACCCAAGCCTTCGGTTGCGGCGAAATTCAGTTTCGGCCCGGTGGCATTGACGAGGAAGTCATACTCAATCTCTTCCAGCTGGCCGGCTTTGTCGGCGACGGTATATTCGACGGTGATGAACGGCTTGGACCGCTCGGCATTGCCTTCGGGATTGATCGACAGCCCCTTGGCCTGACAGAACTTCACACCGATCTTGCCATAGACCTCGGCAAGATCGAAGGTCACGTCTGCTTCCGTCATTTGTCCGACGCCAACCCAGATGTTGGAAGGTATCCAGTTCCATTTTGGATTTGGCGAGACAACGATTACTTCGTGCTGCTTGCCCAGCCATTTGTTCAAATACCTGGCGACGGTATGTCCGGAAATGCCGGCGCCCAGGATCAAGATTTTTGACATATTTCTCTCCTCCAACGAATGTGCTTGTAATTGTCTGGTTACATAATCCCCGCAACGGACTTCGCCATCGTTCAGGGGGCTAAGGCTGCTGATCCATCACTCGATAGCCAGCGTGACAGGCGACACAGGCACCGCTGAGCCGGGCCAAGGCCGCCAACGTTGGCTTGATGTCACCGGTCGCAGCTGCTTCTTGGGCGGCGGCAGCGAATCGGCTGGCGCTGCGGTGCATCGCGGTCCCGGTATCCTGCATTCCCTGCGGCATGTATTTCGCCACCTCGTGCGCACCATGCAAGCCCAGAGACGACATGCCTAGGCGCTGTTCGGCGATCTCCGCCGCCTTGTCATAATCCAGAGTGGACAGCGCCTCGTGGATCTGTTGCAGCGAAAGCAGGTGATCGCGCATATTGGCGAGCGTGCGCTCGCGCAATTGTTTAGGAAAATAGACCATCTGGCGGGTATCGACGACCGGATCGGCGCCATGCATTTGTGCCGGCTCTGCCATTGAAATGCCATGATCATGTTGATGCATGGCCGGATCATGTTCCTGTCCATTAGCAATGGTCGCGATGCCGATTCCGAACAAGGCTGCTATGGCGAATACTGTTATGCGCATATCTGGGCTGCTCCTAAGCTGGGGCACTACAAGGCAACTGACAGGTTGTCGAAGTGGCTGGCGATTGAGCTTCGCCGCGACTAGCCGACGACTTCGAATTCGATTGACGAACCGGCCTGGACGATTTCCTTGACGGCGCAGTGGGCGATGCTTTGCAGAATGGCCATGCGCTGATCTTCGGAGAATCTTTCGGGAAAGCTTACTGTCGTTTTGAATCTCTTCAGTGCCAGCGGGTTCCCTGGCGGGGCGAATGGTCGGCATGAGATCGTGATCCCCTGACTATCCAAACCCAGTTTCTTGCAAGCTTTGTGCGCGTAAACGCCAGCGCATCCGCCTAGCGCCGCATAGAAGGCTTCCAATGGATTCGGCAGCGAGCCATCCATGGCAAAGGTACTGACATGATTGCGGTGGCCGACTGAAATTTGCTCGCCGCCGGTAAGTTCAAGTGAATACATCGTGATCTCTCTGCATAGATTGTTAGCCGTGCCGATAATGCCTTGCTTAAATAAGGCAACCTTGACAAATTCCGGTACATGAATGACTATATCGCTTAGTAGTTATAAGTGCAAGTATTGTTTTTTTCATCGCTGTTGGGTTATATTGTTTTGGTACCAACCAAATGAGCACCTGTACCATGGTTCTGCCCGACAAAGCGATCGACCGGGTCGCGCTCTATTTCCGCGCGCTTTCAGACCCGATGCGTCTGCGCATCCTCAATTCACTGCGTGACTCTGAGCGTTCAGTCGGCGAGCTCGCAGAGATCGCCGAGTGCAGCCAGGCGAACGTCTCCAAACACCTTCGGGTTCTTTCCGATGCCGGAATCGTGAGCCGCACGGCCCGCGGTACCACGATCCTGATTGGTATCGCGGATCCTACGATTTACGATCTGTGTACGCTGGTGTGCGATTCGGTCGCGCGCGATCTGGAGAAAGACTTTGCCCTACACAAGGCCCTCAAGAACGCCAAAAGAGCCTGAGTAAAGTGTGGTAATCGGGGTCTGACCGAGAGCATCGCCGCGTTCAGAGGCGCGCAATTCGGCCATGCCCGGTACTAAGGGAGAGATCTCCGAAACTAGCTGCACCGTCCGGATTGACTCGGTTACGCCTTGTCGGCGTTTGTCTCTGACCCACGCAGCGAACCAAGCTTGCGATAGAGCGTCCGCTTGCCGACACCAATCCTGCGAGCCAGCGCTTCACGATCGCCAGAAAAGTTTTCATCGACCCAACGCAGGTAGCGCAATTCCAGTTCCGTCAGGTCGATGGGTTCCTCGACAACGAAAGCTGACTTGGAAACTGCAGGGCTATCGAGTATTGCATCGCCATCAGGCGGTGGCTGAAGGTCCGTCACCAAATGCGCGGGTGCGATCTCGTCCCCGTCGGCCAGGATCGTGGCGCGCTCGATGAGGTTACGCAACTCGCGAATATTGCCCGGGTAGATACGCTCCTCCAGCGCCGCGATCGCCGCCTTCGACAGGCGTAGCTGGCGAGCACCGCCAACGCGCTTGAGGAATGAATCTGCCAACAGGGAAACGTCCTCGCGGCGTTGCGCCAGCGACGGTATATGGATAGGGAAAATGCCAATCCGGTGATAGAGATCGCGACGAAAGGTCTCCGCCTCGACCATTTGATGGATATCTCTGTGCGTCGCGGTGACGAGACGAAAATCCGAGCGCAAGGTTTCGATGCCACCAACGCGACGATAAGTTCCCGTTTCCAGCAAACGCAGTAGTTTGACTTGCAACGGCAGCGGAATATCGCCGACCTCGTCAAGAAACAAGGTGCCGCCGCTGGCCGACTCGACCAGCCCGATCTTGCCCGACTTTGACACTTCCGAGGCACATTTTTCACTGACACCCAGTAACCGTGCGGGTTTTCGGGCGTCAAGTCGCAAAAGTCCTAGATACATGGATTGTTGATTTTCACCCCTGAAGGCCGCTACGATAGGGGCCATGTACCTACGCGAGAGCAAACAACGGCGGGCCGATGGCAGCGTCGTCACCTACCTGCAGCTGGCGGAGAACGTCTGGGATGCCGCCAAGGGAAGGTCGCAAGCCAGCATCGTTCATAACTGCGGGCGCGGCGACGACCCCGAGGTCATCGAGCGCCTGCGCCGGCTGGCCAAGAGCATCCTGCGGAGATGCTCGCCGGAAGAGATCGTCGCTGCCGGTGGCGACTGGCGCCTGATCTGCGCCTGGCCCTATGGCGACCTCTACGTCCTCGAAGCGATCTGGAAGCAACTGGGCATTGATGCGATCCTACGGGAGCAGGCCGGTGCGCGGCATCTCGGCTTCGATGTCGAACGCGCCCTGTTTGCCCTGGTCGCCAATCGTGCCTGCGCCCCGGCATCGAAGCTCTACTGCCATGAACAGTGGCTCAAGGAAGATGCGCATATTCCGGGGACGCAAGGGCTCAAGCTGCACCAACTGTACCGCGCCATGGACTTCCTGGAAGCGAACAAGGAAGGCATCGAGCAAGCCATCTTCTACCGGACTGCCAACCTGCTCAATCTCGACGTGGAGGTGATCTTCTACGACACCACCTCGCTACATTTTGAAATTGACGACGAAGACGAAGGCGACAAGAACGGCCAGGTTCAAGGCAGCGCGACGGCCGGCAAGAAATCCTACGCCGCGCCCCGCAAGCGAGGCCATGCCAAGAACGGCCGTAGCGACGCGCCGCAGATCGTGGTCGGCCTAGCGGTCACCCGGGACGGGTTCCCGGTGCGTCACTGGGTCTTTCCCGGCAACACGGTGGATGTCACCACGGTCGCCCGGGTCAAGGAAGACCTGCGCGGCTGGCAACTCAGCCGCTGCCTCTTCGTCGGCGATGCCGGCATGGTCTCCCAGGCCAACTTGCAGACACTGGCCAAAGGCGGCGGCAAGTACCTGCTGGCCATGCCGATGCGCCGCGGCGACGAAGTCACCGAACAGGTGCTGTCGCGTCCGGGACGCTACCGAACCGTGGCCGAGAACCTTGAAGTCAAGGAAGTCATCGTCGGCGAGGGCGAGCGACGGCGACGCTATGCGGTCTGCTTCAATCCGCTGGAGGCCAAACGGCAGAAGTCGCATCGGGAGGAGCTTCTCAAGGAACTCGAAGCGGAACTGGCCAGCCTGTCCGACCTGGCCAACATGAGCCACACGAAACGGGTCTGCACCTTGCGCACCAGCCCCCGCTACGGGCGCTTGCTGAAGGAAACGAAACGGGGCCTGGCGATCGATCGTCAGGCGGTCACGGAACTGGAACGCTTCGACGGCAAGTTCGTCGTGCATAGCAACGACGACTCGCTCACGGCGGAAGACATGGCGCTGGGCTACAAGCAGCAGCAGCGCGTGGAAGAAGCCTGGCGGACGATGAAGAGCGGGTTGAAGATGCGACCGGTGTTCCACTGGGCGCCCCATCGCATTCATGCCCACATCGCCATCACGGTTCTGTCCCTGCTGCTTGAGCGCGCCATCGAGCACGCTTGTCAGGATACCTGGCGCAATATCCGAGATGACCTGAAACACATCCAGTTGGCGCTATTGTCCAGCCCCAACGGACGCGTCTGGCAGGTGACCGACCCATTGACAGATGCGGCTAACCGGCTGAAAGCGTTGAAAATAAAGCCGCCGAAACCAATCCTGAATCTGGATTGAGCCACTCCCGCGCCTAGATACACACCGATTTCGGCAATATCGCCGAATGCCTTGCGCCATGCGGCTTCCCACGGGGCGTGTTACTTGGCGGTGTCAAAGTCGGGTC
>CAISUK010000050.1 GCA_903888645.1 uncultured Pseudomonadota bacterium
GCCGCCATGGCGGACGACACCTTCGCAAACGCCGCGAAGCAACACGCATTAAAGGTGGTGCTCAAGAACGCGAGCGCCGCGTCTTTCGCTCAATAACACGTGGGCGAAAGCCGGAGTTCTCTGCACGCAGGCTCGGCGGTCGTCTGATCGGACTCCGGCCTGACCCATGAACGGGGCGCGATCATGATTGCCGGTATAGACCGCCGAAAGAATATCCTTCGATGTCGGGTAATACCCTATAGATCTCAGGGTTTTACCCGCTAAAATCGCTTCATCAGATAACGCCAGGAGCGCTTCTCCAATAGAGGGTCCGACCAGAAGCACAAATTGAGATGCAAATCGTATGGGAACAAAACTTATCGACCGCAGGCGACCGCTGCCCGAGAGCGAGGACTTGGGGCGCAAGCCCTTCAAGCCACTGAGGCCGCCGATATCCGCGACCATGGCACCTTGCTTTGGATTGAAGGGGGGGCTTCCTTGAGAGCTACGTATAAAACTGTTGCTTGGTTTGCTGCAGCGGCCGTGCTGGTTGCGTTGGGAATGGTGTCATTGTTCTGGTCTTTCAGTCAGATCAGGGCAGCAGCCGAGGAACGAGCGCATGCCTACGTTGTAATAACCAACGCGAACGAGCTGCTGTCTGAATTGAAAGACGCCGAGACTGGGCAGCGCGGCTATTTGTTGACTGGTGACGAAGCCTTTTTGGAACCCTATGTGACGGTGCGCAGTGGCATCAGCAGCCACCTTGAGGAATTACGTCAAATTACCTTAATCAGTGTTGCCCAGAAACACCTGGACGCAATACGTCCATTGATGGAGGCCAAATTGGCGGAAATGTCGCAGGTCATTGAGTTACGCCGCGACCATGACATGGCGGCCGCGCTGGCGCTTGTAAGCAGCGGTCGGGGCAAGCGCTTGATGGATTCGATTCGTTCCGAGATGAGGAGCTTCATCCAGCTGGAGGGGCGCGAGCGAGCGCAGCGCGACGCAGAGTTCCAATCGAACATGCGTTATCTGTTTGGCCTCATCGTTGCCGCCAGCCTGTCTGCGGTGCTGTTTGCACTTGCGTTCGCCTATTTGATCCGCCGTGAAACACAGCAGCGGCTCAAGAATTTGGTCCATCTCGAAACCCAGCATTCGCTGAAGATTCAGGAGGCGACGAATAGACAACTGCAACAGGCCAACGTCACCTTGCAGATCAGCGAGGAAAAGCTCGCCGTGACGCTCAACTCCATCGGCGATGCAGTGATAGCCACCGATGCCGAAGGGCGGGTGACGCGCCTGAATCCCTTGGCCGAACAGCTCACCGGTTGGACGCATGCGCAAGCCACCGGGCGCCCGGTGGAAGAGATTTTTCACATCATCAATCAGGAAACCCGTCACCCCGCCATTATCCCAGTAAAGGAAACCTTGGAGCATGGCACGATACACGGCCTGGCCAACCACACCATACTGATTGCACTCGGTGGTAGCGAGTGCGCTATCGCCGACAGTTGCGCACCGATTCGCAACCGCGACGGTCAGGTGGTCGGTGCCGTGCTGGTGTTCCGCGATATCACCAAAGAATATGCAGCGCACCAAGCCTTGCGCGACAATGCCGCGCTGATCCAGACGATTCTCAATACCGTGGTGGACGGCATCATCACCCTCCAGGCCAGCGATGGCATCGTCGAGACAGTTAACCGGGCCGCTGAGAGAATGTTTGGCTATTCCGCAACAGAACTCATCGGACAGAACTTCAGCGTGCTGATACCCGGGCTTGAGCGGGGCCGGCGCACTGGTTCACTAGAGTATTACAGTGCGAGCGATGAGACGACCCCTCACGGCCTTGGACGCGAGGTCATGGGTCGGCGCAAGGATGGCAGCGTTTTCCCGATGGCAATAGCGGCAAGCGAGATGTGGCTGGGTGGCCGGCGTTACTTCACCGGCATTTTACGTGATATTACCGCGCGCAAGCAGGCGGAAGAGGCGCTGCTCGAGGCGGCCCCCTTGCAGAGCGCGATTTTCAACA
>CAISUK010000051.1 GCA_903888645.1 uncultured Pseudomonadota bacterium
AGCTTTTCTCTGCGTTCTCTGCGGTGAAAAATGACTTACCCGATCTTCGCGGCGACAACGCCGAGGTCGCGCAACAGATTCTCGGCAATCGGCCCGGAGCGCCGCTTGGCTTTCTCCCGATCGAGTTGCCGATTGACGGCCTTCCAGTCGAGATCGAGAAAGGTGGTCGCCTCCAGTTTCGCCTGCTCGGCGTCGCGAAACAGCTTGTGCAGCGAGGTCTTGGTGATGGCGCGGCCACCGAGGCCGGCGACCACGGTGTAGATATCGATACCCAGGTTGTTCAGGGCCAGGCGGACATTGCTGGCGAGAATGCCGCCGATGCCGATGGCCAGGCTCTTTTCCAGGACGATGACGCGCTTGGCGCCGCGCAGCCCGGCGCAGACTTGCGCCAGCGGGAACGGCCGGAAACAGGTGATGCCGAACACCCCGACTTTGTGGCCGTCGTCGCGCATTTCGTCTACCACGTCCTTGATCGTGCCAAGCACCGAGCCCATTGCGACGACGATGGTTTCGGCATCGTCGGCGCGGTAGGTGTGCGTCAAGCCGCCGCTGTCGCGACCGAACACGGACTTGAACTCGGCGGCATATTCGGGCATGCGTTCTAGCGCTTGCATCTGTTTGGCATGCGCCAGATAGCGCACTTCCGAGAAAGCTTCCGGGCCGACCATGGCGCCGATCGATACCGGTTCGAGCGGATCGAGGACCTGCCGTGGCTCGTAACGCGGCAAGTAGGCGTCGACCTGAGCCTGGGTCGGAATGTCCACGCGTTCGTAGGCGTGGGTGAGGATGAAGCCGTCCATGCACACCATGATCGGCAAGGACAGTTCTTCGCCGAGTCGGAAAGCCTGGATATGCAGGTCGAGCGCCTCCTGGTTGGTCTCGGCGAACAACTGGATCCAGCCGCAGTCGCGCTGCGAAAGAGCGTCGGAGTGGTCGTTCCAGATATTGATCGGCGCGCCGATGGCGCGGTTGGCCACCGTCATGACGATGGGCAGGCCGAGGCCGGAGGCGTTGAACACCGCCTCGGCCATGAACAGCAGCCCCTGGCTGGCGGTTGCGGTATAGCTCCGGGCACCGGCCGCCGAGGCGCCGATGGCGACGCTCATGGCGGCGAATTCCGATTCGACGTTGATGAATTCGCACGGCGTCAATGCGCCGACTTTGACCATTTCGCCGAGCGCTTCAACAATGTGGGTTTGCGGCGAAATCGGATAGGCGCAAATCACCTCGGGGCGGCACAGGGCAACCGCCTCGGCGACAGCTCTGGAACCTTCAGTCTGCTTAAGCATGGGCGCTTGCCTCCCTGGCTTCGTCCATTTCACGGCGGACGATGGCGTAGGCCTCGCGCGCCGCTTCGATATTGCCGGCGGCGACCTTGCCGGAAAACTTTTCATCGATGGCGGCGATCACCGACTCCAGCGAGACCCGCCCGGAGATCGCCGCGAAGCCGCCCAGCAGTGGTACGTTGGGCACCGGTCGGCCGACGTGCTTCATCGCGAGTTCGGTGGCGGCGACAGTGCACAGCCGTTCCGGATGCCAGTCGCGGATGAATTCGTCGATGCCGAGTTCGGCGAAGCTGCGGTTAGTATTAATCAGTATGTAACCGTCGCGTTTCAGCCCGGCAAAGACGTCGACCTGATGCAGCAGGGTCGGATCCTGAATGATCAATGCGTCGGGTGCCATGATCGGCTCGCGCAGGCGGATTTCCTTGTCGGCGATACGACAATAGGCGACTACCGGCGCACCATTGCGCTCCGAGCCGAAACTGGGGAAGGCTTGGGCATGGCGACCCTCGCGGAAGGCCGCGACGGATAGCATCTCGGCCGCGCTGACGACGCCTTGGCCGCCTCGACCGTGAATGCGAATCTGAAACATATGTACCTCCGGATACAGGCAATCTTTATCTTTGTTCGGGCAACCCTTTTCCCGCTGCCAGCGCATCCTATCGCAGTGCCAGCCGACTTGCCAATACATGCCCTGAAATGTGGCAGGTCCGACGCGCAACACCCGCATCAATTGATCACGAGCCGTCGCCCTGAAAAATCTTTACCTGCTGGCTTTGGCGCTACCTGAATGCTGCGAACGCAAAACTGTTAAGGACGTCAAAGGTTCGCTGCACGTCCAATATTACGCATTATGAACTGATATCTTACAATGTGGTAAATCGCACTTGACCCCCGCCTGGGTTAAGCTGTGCAGAAAAATCGCTGCTCGGCCCGATTGCGCAGCCGGCGTTGATACGCCAATGTTTATTAGGAGACGTTGATGTCCGCAATGCTTGGCAATACCTCCGATTTCCCCAGTACTCCTATTGCCACCGACGCCGATCCACAGGAAACGCGCGAATGGCTGGATGCCCTCGAAGCCGTTATCGAACACGAGGGCGCGGCGCGCGCCCATCACCTGATCGAAGCTCAGATCGAATTGGCGCACCGCTCCGGCATCAACCTGCCCTACAGCGCCAATACCGATTACATCAACACCATCCCCGTCGAGTTGCAGCCGCGCCTGCCCGGTGACCAGGAGATGGAGGCGCGCATCCACGCTTATACCCGCTGGAATGCCATGGCTATCGTGCTGTGCGCCAACCGCGATACCAACGTCGGCGGGCACATCGCCAGCTACGCTTCGGCAGCGACACTTTATGACATTGGTTTCAATCACTTCTGGCATGCGCCATCCGATAAGCACGGTGGTGACCTGGTATTTGCCCAGGGCCACTCGGTGACTGGCATCTACGCCCGCGCCTACATGCTTGGGCGCTTCAGCGACGAACAGATGGACAACTTCCGCCAGGAAGTCGATGGCAAGGGGCTGTCGTCCTATCCGCACCCCTGGCTGATGCCGGACTTCTGGCAGTTCCCGACGGTGTCGATGGGTCTCGGCCCGTTGATGGCGATCTATCAGGCCCGCTTCATGAAGTATCTTGATGACCGTGGCATGGCGAAGACGGCCGGTCGCAAAGTCTGGGCCTTCCTCGGCGACGGCGAGACGGACGAGGTCGAATCGCTCGGCGCAATTGGCGTCGCCGGCCGCGAACGGCTGGACAATCTGGTCTTTGTCATCAACTGTAATCTGCAGCGGCTCGACGGCCCGGTGCGCGGCAACGGCAAGATCATCCAGGAATTGGAGTCGGAATTCCGCGGTGCCGGCTGGAACGTCATCAAGGTCATCTGGGGCACCCACTGGGATGCGCTGCTGGCCCGCGACAAGAAGGGCATCCTGCGCGACCGCATGATGGAATGTGTGGATGGCGATTACCAGACTTTCAAGGCTCGCGATGGCGCCTACGTGCGCGAACATTTTTTCAACACGCCGGAATTGAAGACGCTGGTGTCCGACTGGACCGACGAGGAGGTGTGGAACCTCAATCGCGGCGGTCACGATCCGTTCAAGGTCTTCGCCGCCTTCGACGCCGCTTCACGCTGTGTCGGCCAGCCGACCGTCATCCTCGCCAAGTCGATCAAGGGCTTCGGCATGGGCGAATCGGGCGAGGCGCAGAACATTACCCACCAGCAGAAACACATGTCGCTGGATTCGTTGAAGAAACTCCGCGACCGTTTCAAGCTGCCCATCCCCGACGACCAGATCGAAACGCTGCCGCTATTGAAGTTCGCCGATGGCTCGCCCGAGCTCGACTACATGCGGGCGCGGCGCACGGAACTGGGCGGCTACCTGCCGTCGCGCCGGCGCAGCGCCGAAGCGCTCAAGGTGCCGGCGCTGCCGGCGTTCGATGCGCTGCTCAAGGCCACCGCCGAGGGTCGCGAAATTTCCACGACGATGGCATTCGTGCGCATCCTCAATATCCTCATCAAGGACAAGAGCATCGGCCGCCATGTCGTGCCGATCGTTCCTGATGAATCGCGCACCTTCGGCATGGAAGGCATGTTCCGCCAGGTCGGCATCTGGAACCAGCAAGGCCAGAAATATCTGCCGCAGGACCACGACCAGCTGATGTTCTACAAGGAATCGAAGGACGGCCAGATTCTGCAGGAAGGCATCAACGAAGCCGGAGCCATGGCCGACTGGATCGCCGCCGCCACCGCCTATTCGACGCATGGCGTGCAGATGATTCCCGTGTACATCTTCTACTCGATGTTCGGCCTGCAGCGCACCGGCGATCTTTGCTGGGCGGCCGGCGACAGCCGCGCCCGCGGTTTTCTGGTTGGCGGCACGGCGGGGCGCACCACGCTCAACGGCGAAGGGCTGCAGCATGAAGACGGCCATAGCCACCTTTGGTCCGGCGCGATCCCAAACTGCATCAGCTACGACCCGAGCTTCTCGTATGAACTGGCGGTGATCGTGCAGGACGGACTGCGCCGGATGTATCAGGAGCAGGAGGACGTTTATTACTACCTGACGGTGATGAACGAGAACTACGAACATCCGGCCATGCCGGCAGGTGCCGAGGCCGACATCGTCAAGGGCATGTATGCATTCCGCAAAGGCGCGGCGAGTAACGGGCCGCGCGTGCAACTGCTGGGTAGCGGCACCATCTTCCGCGAGGTCATCGCCGCTGCCGAACTGCTGCGCACCGACTGGGGCGTCGAGGCCGACCTCTGGGGTTGCCCGAGTTTCACCGAACTATCGCGCGAAGGCCACGACACGGCGCGCTGGAATCTGCTCCATCCGGGCGAAAAGCCGCGCCTCTCGCATGTCGCCGGCTGCCTCAAAGATAGCCGTGGCCCGGTCATCGCCGCCACCGACTACGTCAAGCTCTATGCCGATCAGATACGTGCGTTTGTATCGCGCCGGTATGTGGTGCTCGGCACCGATGGTTTCGGCCGCTCCGATACGCGCGAAAAGCTGCGTCACTTCTTTGAGGTTGACCGCCGCTGGGTAACCCTGGCCGCGCTCAACGCACTGGCCGACGAAGGCCATATCGAGCGGAGCAAAGTGGCCGAAGCGATCGCCAAATACGGCATCGACGTGACCAAACCGAACCCGATGACCGTCTGAGCCAAGGACAGGAACAATGAGCCAACTACTCGAAGTAAAAGTCCCTGACATCGGCGATTTCCAGGATGTCCCGGTTATTGAGATCGCCGTGAAGGTGGGTGATACGGTGAAGGCCGAAGACTCCCTGATCACGCTGGAGTCGGACAAGGCAACGATGGACGTGCCAAGCCCCGCTGCCGGCGTCGTCAAGGAAGTGAAGATCAAGGTCGGCGACAAGGTCGCGCAAGGCACTTTGGTGCTGATCCTGGAAACCGCGGTGGCCGCCACCTCCCCCTCTCCGCCTCACCCCCCCGCCCCTCTCCACGAGTGGAGAGGGGAGCAGATAGTTCCCTTCTCCAAGAGTGGAGAAGGGCTAGGGATGAGGGCGGGAGAGGGCCGGGGAGAGGGGGCCATTGCACCACCACCTACCCCTTCCGAACCTCCAGCCGCCCCAACAACCCTCCCCCTCTCCCCCAACCCCTCTCCTGCGGAGGGGAGAGGAGAGAAGGCGCACGCCAGCCCGTCAGTCCGCAAGTTCGCCCGTGAGCTGGGCGTCGATATCACCGAGGTTCCCGGCACCGGGCCGAAAGGCCGCATCCTTCAGGAAGATGTACAGAATTTCGTCAAGGGCGTGATCGCACAAGTCAGTTCCGCTACACCCGCACCGGCAGCCAGCGCGTCACCAGGCGGCGGCCTCGATCTCCTGCCCTGGCCGAAGATCGACTTCACCAAGTTCGGCCCGGTCGAGAGCAAACCGCTGTCACGCATCAAGAAGATTTCCGGCGCCAACCTGGCGCGCAACTGGGTGATGATTCCCGCCGTCACGTACCATGAGGACGCCGACATCACCGACCTGGAAGCCTTCCGCGTCCAGTTCAACAAGGAGAACGAGAAGTCCGGCGCCAAGGTCACGATGCTGGCTTTTCTGATCAAGGCGGCCGTCGCCGGCCTGAAGAAATTCCCCGAATTCAACACCTCGCTCGACGGCGACAATCTCATCTACAAACAGTATTTCCACATCGCCTTCGCCGCCGATACGCCGAATGGCCTGGTCGTGCCGGTGATCCGTGATGCCGACCAGAAAGGCATCGTCGACATCGCCCGGGAAACCGGCGAACTGGCCAAGTTGGCCCGCGACGGCAAGCTGCTGCCGGCGCAAATGCAAGGCGCCTGCTTCACCATCTCCAGCGTCGGCGGCATCGGCGGCACCGCTTTTTCGCCGATCATCAACGCGCCGGAAGTGGCGATCCTCGGTGTCAGCAAATCGTCGATCAAACCGGTGTGGGACGCCAAGGCATTCCAGCCGCGGCTGATTTTGCCATTGTCATTGTCGGCCGATCACCGTGTCATCGACGGCGCCCTCGCGACGCGCTTCAACGTCTACCTCGCGCAGTTGCTCGCCGACATGCGTCGCGTGTTGATGTAAAGGGTCGAGCGCCATGACAACCATCGAAGTAAAAATCCCCGACATCGGCGACTTCAGCGAAGTGCCGGTCATCGAAGTGCTGGTAAAACCCGGCGACGTTGTGAAAGCTGAAGACCCGCTGATCACGCTGGAGTCCGACAAGGCGACGATGGACGTGCCGAGTCCGGCTGCCGGCACCGTCAAGGAAGTCAAGATCAAAGTCGGTGACAGGGTAGGCGAGGGCGCACTGGTGTTGCTATTGGAAACCGCCGCAGCCGCCACCTCCCCCTCTCCCCCCGCGGGAGAGGG
>CAISUK010000052.1 GCA_903888645.1 uncultured Pseudomonadota bacterium
CCGTTGATGAAGAAAGAGGGGGTCCCGCTCACCCCGAAGCGTTGGCCGTCCGCGATATCCTTGCTGATGCGCGCCTCATCGAAATTCGCCATCGATGCAAACAAACGATAGGCACCGACATTGGCTTTGAGCAACTCGCCGCGGCTTTCATTCAGCAGAGCTGCGCGCTGTACTGCCTTGACGGCGACGTTATCGAGCGCTTGCTGCATGCTCTTCATGCCGAGAAAGCTGACGATACCCAAGACCAGCATCATCGCCATGGCAACAATCGATGGTAGGAGTATCTTTGTCTTGATATTCATTGCAGGGTTGACCTAAATGAGGCACCGGCCACGGCGAAAACCAGGCTCGCCATGGCTGGCTATTTTACGGCCGATCAGCGCTTGTATACGCCAGCGCAGACAATGGCATCGCCGGCCTTTTCACAGTAGGCGGATTTCGGCAGTACCTTCTTGGTCACAGGATCCGTGAACTTGTAGTCTTGCCAGAATTTCCCTTTGCTCTTGGCAAGTTCAACGCGCTCCTTGATGAATTCCTTGCCATCCGCATCGGCAAGATCGATCAAGTCCTTGCCGACCTGCTTTTCGTTCTGGCCATGGGCAAGGCACTTACCGCTCATGTCATAGACAACCGCATATAGGTCACGATCAACCCACTTCTTGTCCTTGGCGGTAATTTCCTTGAGCGCACCGGCATGATCGGCGCTCAGCGCCTTGACGGCTTTGGCGACCAGTGTTTCAGCTTCTTTCGGTGTCGCGAAATTGTCTGCGGCAAACACCGTCGCAGAAACGAGAATGGTTGCGGCGAATACGATCACTGACTTAGACATGGAAGCTCCTTTGGCGTGTGGTGAAAAAGCTGGCAAATTCCATCCGCGCATTGTAGCAATACCATACAAATCTTATGGTTTTTGTTGCGTGGCACCATCCCTCAATGTATCAGGATTGACGGGCCTTGCATCCGACCCTAGTCGCGCATGATGAGGTTTACAGCGCGCTGTTAGAATCGAAACATGCGCCGCTCCTCGATCGCCCTGCCCGGGCCGCTACCCAAAGAACGCCAGGACTGGCAGACCGTTCGTTCCCTGCTGCCTTATCTGTGGGCATACCGCGGCCGGGTGCTGTTCGCGCTGATCTGCCTGCTTGCCGCCAAATTCGCCAACGTCGGCGTGCCGCTGGTGTTCAAGGACATGATCGATGCCCTGACGCCGGGCCTCAATCCGACCCAAACGGCATTGCTGGTGCCGGTTGGGCTGATCGCCGCCTATGGCGTATTGCGGCTTTCGGTATCGGTGTTCACCGAACTGCGCGAGATCGTCTTTGCCCGCGTCACGCAACAGGCGGTCAGGGTAATTGCCTTGCGTGTCTTCCGCCATTTGCACGCCCTGTCGCTGCGCTTCCACCTTGAACGGCAGACCGGCGGACTGACCCGCGACATCGAGCGTGGCACCCGCGCCATCGGCTCGCTGATCAGCTATACGCTTTATTCGATTCTGCCGACGCTGGTGGAAATTTCGCTGATCATCGGCGTGCTGCTGACGCGCTACGAAGCGACCTTCGCGCTGATCGCAATCGGTTCGCTGACGTTCTATGTCTTCTTCACCATCAAGGTGACCAACTGGCGCACCCATCTGCGCCGTGAGGTCAATGAACTCGATTCGGCAGCCAATACGCGCGCCGTCGACAGCCTGATCAATTACGAGACCGTCAAGTATTTCAACAACGAGGAATTCGAGGCAACTCGCTACGACGGCCAGATGAAGAACTGGGCGGCGGCGCAGGTGAAAAGCCAGGTATCGCTGTCGCTCCTCAATATGGGCCAGGCGCTGATCATCGCCGCCGGCGTCACCGCCATGATGTGGCGGGCCGCCGCCGGTGTGGCGGCCGGCACCATGACCATCGGCGACATTGTCCTCGTCAATGCTTTCCTGATACAGCTGTACATTCCGCTGAATTTTCTCGGCGTGCTTTATCGCGAGATTCGCCAGGCGCTGACCGACATCGAGCGCTTGTTCCGGCTGCTTGACGAGAACCGCGAGATTCGTGACGCGGACGATGCGTTGGCGCTCTCTGGCGGAGCGTGTGAGATTCGTTTCGAGAATGTCGGCTTCCATTACGAGACCAACCGGCAGATCCTGTTCGACGTCGATTTCTCCATTCGGGCCGGCAAGACTGTGGCTGTAGTCGGCCATTCCGGTTCCGGAAAATCGACATTGGCGCGCCTGCTCTATCGTTTCTACGACGTGCAGCAGGGTGCTATTCGCATCAACGGCCGCGACTTGCGCCAACTGCAACAAGCGACGTTACGCGCAGCGATCGGCATCGTGCCGCAAGACACCGTCTTGTTCAACGATTCCATCTACTACAACATCCAGTACGGGCGCCCCGAAGCCAGCCACGACGAGGTGATCGCCGCCGCCCGTGCCGCCCACATCCATGATTTTGTCGAGCGATTGCCCGACAAATACGAGACCCGCGTCGGCGAACGCGGCCTGAAGCTTTCCGGTGGCGAAAAGCAGCGTGTCGCCATCGCCCGGGCCCTGCTCAAGAACCCGCCTATTCTGATCTTCGACGAAGCGACATCGGCGCTCGATTCGCAAACGGAAAAATCCATCCAGGCGGAATTGGAGCAGGCTGCGATCGGCCGCACAACACTGATCATCGCCCATCGGCTATCGACCGTGATGAATGCCGACACCATCATCGTGCTCGATGGCGGGCACATCGTCGAGCGCGGTACCCATCGCGAGTTGCTCGCCTGCAACGGCGCCTATGCGCAAATGTGGGCACTGCAGCAACAGGATGAAACCGATTCGGCGCTTGTCGAAGCCGTATAGATCGAGCGCCACTCAAGAGGAATCTGCCATGACAACAGCGACCCGCATCGAACACGACCTCCTCGGCGAACGCGAAGTTCCCGCTGATGCCTACTGGGGAATCCACAGCCTGCGCGCCCTGGAAAACTTCCCGATTACCGGCAAGACCATCGGCACCTATCCGGACCTGGTGCGCGCCTTGGCGCTGGTCAAGCTGGCCGCGGCACAGGCCAACCTTGAATTGGGCGAGTTGGATGGCGATCGTCATGCGGCCATCGCCGCTGCTTGCCAGGAAATCGCCGGCGGCGGCCTGCGCGATCAGTTCGTGGTTGATGTCATCCAGGGCGGTGCCGGTACCTCGACCAACATGAACGCCAACGAGGTGATCGCCAATCGCGCCCTCGAAATCATGGGCAGGAAAAAAGGCGATTACGCCGCGCTGCACCCGATCAACCACGTCAATATGTCGCAGAGCACTAACGACGTCTATCCAACTGCACTCCGTGTTGCCGCCTGCTTCGGTATTCAAGGCTTGCTCGCCGCCATGGCCGAATTGCGTGAGGCCTTCGAGGACAAATCCGACGAGTTTCGCGGCATCCTCAAGATCGGCCGCACCCAACTGCAGGATGCCGTGCCGATGACCCTCGGCCAGGAGTTCTCGACCTATGCCGTCATGCTGGGGGAAGACGAAGCGCGGCTGCGCGAGGCCATCTCGCTGGTTCGCGAGATCAACCTCGGCGCTACCGCCATCGGCACCGGTATCAATACCGACGTCGGCTATGCCCGCTTGGCCATCCGGCACCTGTCGGCGCTGACTGGCCTGCCATTGGAGCCAGCGCCGAACATGATCGAGGCGACCCAGGATACCGGCGCCTTCGTGCAACTATCCGGTGTCCTGAAGCGCGTTGCTGCGAAGTTATCCAAGACTTGCAACGACCTGCGGTTGCTGTCCAGTGGTCCGCAGGGCGGCCTCAACGAAATTCACTTGCCGGAGCGCGCCGCCGGCAGTTCCATCATGCCAGGCAAGGTCAATCCGATCATCCCGGAAGTGGTCAACCAGATTGCGTTCGAAGTCATCGGTAACGACGTCACCATCACCATGGCATCGGAAGCCGGCCAACTGCAGCTCAATGCCTTCGAGCCGATCATCGGCCATAGCCTGTTCAAGAGCGTCGAGCACCTCACCGCCGGCTGCCAGACACTTGCGCGTCACTGTATCAAGGGCATCACCGCCAACCGCGCCCTGCTAGCCGAGCGCGTGCAAAAATCGGCAGGGCTGGCCACTGCGCTGAATCCGCACATCGGTTACGAAAATGCCACCCGAGTTGCTCTGGAAGCGCTCAAATCCGGTCGCGGCGTAGCGGAACTGGTACTGGAAATGGGACTGCTCGATCGAGCTACGCTCGAATCGATTTTGCGTCCGGAAGTTTTGACGGCGCCACGTCGCCGTGACTGATTGGCGTGGTGCTAAGTCCGGCGCGTGTGCCCAAAGTTGTCCCCGACTCGGGCGATTGTTTCCGGGTCTGACGACAGTCTTCAGGACAGAGCAGGCAATTTATTGATACGATCCGCCGGTTTCAGGGTTCGGTTTGTTTCGGATTCGTTTTCCGAAAATCTTTTGTGGGGAATTCATGTCTGCAGTTTCTAGTTCAAACGGTGATTCGGCGTCGCGCCGACTCATGCCCGCGCTTTTCATCGGGGTTTTCATGGCCGCCCTCGATACCGCAGTTATCGGACCGGCGATCCCCGTGCTGCGCGAAACTTTTGGCGTCGACAATCGTGAAGTTGGTTTGGTGATGAGCGTCTTTGTACTGTTCTCACTGTGCAGCACCGCGCTGATGTCGAGTTTGAGCGATCGCTACGGGCGGCGACCGGTTTACCTGGCGAGCGTCGCCTGCTTCGCGCTCGGTTCATTGCTCATTGCGGCCTCGCCGAGTTTCTGGATGATCGTTGTCAGCCGAGCCATTCAGGGTATCGGTGCCGGCGGCATCACGCCGACGGCCAGTGCCGTTGTCGGCGATGTCTTCCCGCCCAACGAGCGCGGCAGGGCACTGGGCTTGATAGGTGCAACCTATGGAATGGCTTTCGTTCTCGGCCCGCCGTTGGCAGCAGCGCTGATGGTCGCATTGAGCTGGCACTGGATATTCCTGCTGAATTTGCCCGTCGCAGGGCTCGTACTCTACCTTGCTGCCCGCGATCTTCCCGGTCACCGGTCGACGGCCAAACAGCCGCCGCTAGATTTTTCGGGTATCGCCGTGACCTTCACCCTCCTTAGTGCGCTGGTACTTGGAATCACTCGGGTCGTGGACCCGTTGGCCGGACTTATGCTCTGGCCATGGTTTCTCGGCGCCGCCACTGTGATGCTGGTGCTGCTGATTAATGTCGAGAATCGGGCCGAGTTGCCCCTCATTCCATTGTCGTTATTCGCCAACCGGCAGCTGTCTACCGTTTACTTTCTTGCGGTTGGTGCCGGATTCGGGATGGGCAGCGTTATTTTCCTGACGTCAATCGCGACAACGGCATTTGGCATAACCGCGGATCACTCCGGATTCGTGCTATTGCCGCTGGTCATCTGTTCCATGTTGGGATCGATGGGAGCAGGTCGGCTCTTGAACCGGATGGGTGCGCGAGGGCTTATCCTGATTGGTTTCGCGCTACTCTGCGTTGGCTATGGCGGGTCGGCGATCACCGGATTTGGCTTGTGGATTTTCTTGGCAGCTTCGATGCCAGTCGGTCTTGGCGTTGGCGTTGTGGTCGGCGGTGCGCTGCGCTCTCTCGCCATCGATGAGGCGCCCCTGGCGGTACGCGGGGCAGCACAAGGATTGATCAACATCTGCACTGCCATCGGTACGCTGCTGTCAGCCGCAGCAATCAGCGCAATCGCCGACTTCAGCGGCGGAGGCGCAGCTGGTTTTTCGGTCGCCTACGTCGCGGTCTCGGTGTTCATGCTGATCATGCTGTTCGTCACGCTGGGTTTGCGCAACGATCCTGCCGGTGCGGTCAGGGCGGAGGCGGTTTAGCCGGGTTTGGCTGTATTGTCGCTTTGGGCCGGCGTGCTGAGACGCTCCCGCGCATCAGCTGTCAGGCGTGTCGGACGGGCCCAGTGGCGCGCGAAAAACGTGTCGAGGGCCGGTGCGGTGAAGGCAACCTGAGCAGACTTGGCCCAGGCGAGTGTGTGGGCCAGGAG
>CAISUK010000053.1 GCA_903888645.1 uncultured Pseudomonadota bacterium
CCCGACAATTCGCTGCCACCATGCATGAAACCACCCTGGCCGGTCTCACCGGGATGATGATTACCGGCACCGTCGGGCAGCGCGAAGTCTTTCTCGATCAGATCAAGCAGTTGTCCGTCATCCGCGATCTGCGCGTGTTGCGTGGCGATCCGGTGATCAAGTTGTTCGGCGCCGGCAAAGGCGGCGAAGGTGATCCGGACCCGGTCGAGCGGCAGGTGCTGAACACCGGCAAGCCATTCGTCGAGGTCGAAACCGATGCGGCGGGTGAATCGCTGCATGTCGTGCAGCCGGCGATCGCCGCCAAAAATTATCTCGGCAAGGACTGCACCAGTTGTCATGCGGTGCCGGAAGGCACCGTGCTCGGCGTCGTCAACATGCGGATCAAGCTTGACCAGGTCAATGAGGCGGTCAATACGCAGCGCATGCACTCGATCATCGCCGCCACACTGATAAGCATCCCGCTGCTGGCGTTCATCTTCCTCTTCATCCGCAACGTGGTGGTGCGCCCCCTGGAAGAAATGGGCAAGGGACTGAGCAGCATTGCCAGTGGCGAGGGTGACCTGACCCGCCGCCTGGTGGTCCATGGGCAGGACGAAATCGGCCAGGCCGCCGAGTCGTTCAACAAGATGATGGAGAAGTTCTCCACACTGGTTCGCCACGTCGACGAATCGGCCAATCGGGTGGCAAAGGCTGCCCGCCTGCTCTCGGAAAATGCCCTCAGCGTTGCCGCCAGCTCGCAGCAGCAGGACGAGAAGTCCGCGGCCGTAGTGGACGCGGTCGAGCAGATGACCAGCAGCATCACCTCGATTGCGACCAGCACCGAACGCGTTCATGAAAAATCGCGGGAGAGCCTCGCCCGCTCGGACGAGGGCAATCAAAGTTTGTCCAAACTGATCGACTCGATGAGCCAGGTCGAGAGCACGGTGCACGAGATTGCCGAAGCCGTAAACCAGTTTGTCACCAATGCGGAATCGATTACGAACATCACCAGCGAGGTCAAGGATATTGCCGACCAGACCAACCTGCTTGCGCTCAATGCCGCCATCGAGGCGGCCCGTGCCGGCGAACAGGGTCGGGGCTTTGCGGTGGTCGCCGACGAAGTCAGAAAACTGGCAGAAAAATCCTCCGCCTCGGCGAGTGAAATCGACGCCATCACTCGCACCTTGTCGCAACAGTCGGAAGCGGTCAGGCGCTCGATCGAAAATGGCCTGACCCATATCTCGGCCAGCCGGGGATCGGTAGAGACTGTCACCGCCGTGCTGGAAACCGCGAGTGGATCGGTCAACGAAGTCGGTCTCGGCATGGACGATATCGCCAGTGCCACGGTGGAACAACGGCGCATGAGCGGCAACGTGGCCACCAACATCGAGGCGATTGCCGATATGGCGCGCGAGAACAATGCGGCCATCACCCGCACTGCCGCGGCCGCCAAGGATCTCGAAGCCCTTGCAGTCAACCTGCAAAGTGCGGTGTCGCAGTTCCGTACCTGATACTTAGCCACAAATTGCTTAGCCACAAATCGGCCAGCTTCGGCCAATTTCGGGCTTGAATCCCCGCCCGCCGCAAAGGTCGCCGGGCAGGGATTCATTTTTTTCGATACGCCTCTTGAAATACCAATGTGCGCCACCAAATGCAGCGAGGTTTTGTGCACGCACCTTGAATCCACATCATGACTGAAGAATACAAATTGCCCACATCGCCTGAAACACTGACGCAGTTCGAACTTGATTCCGCAGCGCCCACGGAAGCTCCTGTCAACCCGGAGACACTACCCAGTCTCGATGAGTTGCTGAAGATCGCCGAACGTCAAGCGGCCGAGCACCACGACGCCTGGCTGCGCGCCAAGGCCGAGACGGAAAACGTCCGGCGCCGCGCCCAGGACGACATTCTCAAGGCCGGAAAATTCGCCATCGAGCGCTTTGCCTGCGAACTTGTCGCCGTCAAGGACAGCCTCGAAGCTGCCTTGTCCAACGAAAACCAGAGCGCCGAAGCGCTCCATTCGGGCGTCGAATTGACGCTCCGTCAGTTGGCCAGCGCTTTCGAAAAATCGAATCTGCTCGACATCAACCCGGTCGGCGAAAAATTCGATCCGCACCGCCATCAAGCCATCAGCCAAGTGGAAGTCGACGGCGAAGCCAATCGCGTCGTCAGCGTCCTGCAGAAAGGCTATTCGCTCAGCGATCGCGTCATCCGGCCGGCGCTGGTGGTGGTCTCCAAAGCAAAAGCAGCTTGAAGATCGGCGCAGCAACCCCATATTTGTCGCAGGTTTGAACTGGGCGACACGCCCCAACAACATCCAGTAAAAGGGACATCATCATGGCCAAGATCATCGGCATCGACCTCGGTACCACCAACAGCTGCGTCGCCATCATGGAAGGCGGCAAGCCCAAGGTGATAGAAAATTCTGAAGGTGCGCGCACCACGCCATCCGTCGTCGCCTATGCAGAAGACGGCGAAATTCTCTGCGGCGCTTCAGCCAAGCGGCAGGCCGTCACCAATGCCAAGAACACGCTGTTCGCAGTCAAGCGCCTGATCGGTCGGCGCTTCGAGGAAAAGGAAGTCCAGAAGGATATCGACCTGATGCCCTACCGGATCGTCAAGGCCGACAACAATGACGCCTGGGTAGAGGTGCGCGACAAGAAGATCGCGCCGCCGCAAGTCTCCGCGGAAGTCCTGCGCAAGATGAAAAAGACCGCCGAAGACTACCTCGGCGAAGAAGTGACCGAAGCCGTCATCACCGTTCCCGCCTACTTCAACGACAGTCAGCGCCAGGCCACCAAGGATGCCGGCCGCATCGCCGGTCTCGAAGTCAAGCGCATCATCAACGAACCCACGGCGGCGGCCATTTCCTTCGGCCTCGACAAGCAGGAAGGCGATCGCAAGATCGCCGTCTTCGACCTCGGCGGCGGTACCTTCGACATCTCCATCATCGACATCGCCGAAATCGACGGCGAGCACCAGTTCGAAGTGTTGTCCACCAACGGCGACACCTTCCTCGGCGGCGAAGACTTCGACCAGCGCCTGATCGACTACATCATCGACGAATTCAAGAAGGAACAAGGCGTCAATCTGAAGGCCGACGTACTCGCCCTGCAGCGCCTCAAGGAATCCGCCGAAAAGGCCAAGATCGAGTTGTCGTCGAACCAGCAGACCGAAATCAATCTGCCCTACATCACTGCCGATGCCTCAGGGCCGAAGCATCTGGCCATCAAGATCACCCGCGCCAAATTCGAGTCGCTGGTCGAGGAACTGATCCAGCGCACCGTCGAACCTTGCCGGATGGCCATCAAGGATGCCGGCGTCAAGTTGGCGGATATCTCCGATGTGATTCTGGTCGGCGGCATGACGCGCATGCCCAAGGTTCAGGACAAGGTCAAGGAATTGTTCGGCAAGGAGCCGCGCAAGGATGTCAATCCGGACGAAGCGGTCGCCGTCGGCGCAGCGATTCAGGGCGGCGTGTTGCAGGGCGAAGTCAAGGACGTGCTGCTGCTGGATGTCACGCCGCTGAGCCTGGGCATTGAGACGCTGGGCGGTGTCATGACCAAGCTGATCCAGAAGAACACCACCATCCCGACCAAGGCCAATCAGGTCTTCTCGACCGCCGACGACAACCAGCAGGCAGTTACCATCCATGTGCTGCAAGGCGAACGGGAAATGTCCGCCGGCAACAAGAGCCTCGGGCAATTCAATCTCGAGGGCATTCCGCCGTCGCCGCGGGGCATGCCGCAGATCGAGGTCATGTTCGACATTGATGCGAATGGCATTCTGCATGTCTCGGCCAAGGACAAGGCCACCGGCAAGGAAAACAGGATCACCATCAAGGCCAATTCCGGCCTGAGCGAGGATGAAATCCAGCGCATGGTCAAGGATGCCGAAGCCCATGCCGAAGAAGACAAGAAAGCCCACGAAGTTGTCGATGCGCGCAACCAGTGCGATGCGATGATTCACTCCGTCAAGAAGGCGTTGGCCGAGCATGGCGACAAGGTCGGCGGCGACGAGAAAGGCCAGATCGAGACCGCCTTGAAGGAAGCCGAAGAGGCGATGAAGAGCAACGACAAGGCAGTCCTCGAAGCCAAGACCCAGGCATTGGCGCTGGCTTCACAGAAACTTGGCGAAGCGGTCTATGCACAACAGCAAGCCGCTGATGGAGCGGCCTCCGGGGCAGCGCCAGGGAATGCGCCGGGTGCTGGCGAAGCCAAGAAGGACGGAGGCGAAGTGGTCGACGCCGAATTCACGGAAGTCAAGGACAAGAAGTAATGGGTGAGGAGTTAGGAGTTAGGGGTGAGGAGTAAAATCTTTCACTCCTCACGGCCCGTTGCGCTCGCTTCAACTCCTGACTCCTCACTCCTAGCTCCTCACTCCTGACCCCCAACTCCTCACGCACCTCAATGGCCAAACGCGACTATTACGAAGTCCTCGGTGTCAATCGCGACGCTTCCGAAGACGACATCAAGAAGGCCTACCGCAAGCTGGCCATGAAGTTTCATCCGGACCGCAACCCGGATAACCCGAAAGCAGAAGAGCAATTCAAGGAGGCCAAGGAAGCCTACGAAATGCTCTCGGACGGACAAAAGCGTTCCGCTTACGACCAGTTCGGCCACGCTGGCGTCGACCAATCTGGCGGCGCCGGCATGGGCGGTGCGGGCATGGGCGGATTTGCCGATGCCTTCTCCGATATTTTCGGCGACATTTTCGGCGCCGGCGGCGGGCAGCGCGGCGGTCGCTCCAATGTTTATCGCGGTGCCGACCTGCGCTACAACCTCGAGGTGTCGCTCGAAGATGCGGCACGCGGCACCGAAACAAAAATTCGCATTCCGACCATGGCCGAATGCGAAGGCTGCCAGGGCAGCGGCGCCAGAAAAGGTACCGAGCCGAAGACTTGTCCGACCTGTAACGGTCATGGTCAGGTACGCATGCAGCAGGGTTTCTTCTCCATCCAGCAGACCTGCCCGAAGTGCCACGGCACCGGCCGCTACGTCGCCGACCCCTGCAACACTTGCCATGGCGCCGGCCGCGTCAAGCAGCACAAGACGCTCTCTGTCAAGATTCCCTCGGGCATAGACGAAGGCGATCGTATCCGGCTCTCCGGCGAAGGCGAACCCGGCGTCAATGGCGGCCCGCCGGGCGACCTCTATGTGCAGGTACACCTCAAGGAACACGGCGTCTTTCAGCGCGACCATGACGATCTGCATTGTGAAATGCCCATCAGCTTTACCGTCGCGGCGCTCGGTGGCGAGATCGAGATACCGACGCTCGAAGGCGTCGCGCGCATCAAGATTCCTGCGGAGACGCAGAGTGGCAAGGTATTCCGTCTGCGCAGCAAGGGCATCAAGGGCGTCCGCAGCATTGCCCATGGCGATCTGCTTTGCCATGTCGTCCTGGAAACGCCGATCAGCCTGACGGATCGGCAAAAGGAGCTGCTGCGCGAATTCGAGACCATCAGCCAGGCCAATGCCGGGCGACACAACCCCCGCGCCAAATCGTGGATGGACCGGGTCAAGGAATTCTTTGCCGGTTAGCGCTGGCGTCAAGCTATTGCCGGGCAGTCCCGGTGCTGCAAAAAATCAAAAGGCATCTAGCGCAAAAGCGCGCGGACACAGTAGAATCAGAAAAAGGTCATGTGGCCTTTTACTTTTGGAAAGGGAGATTTATGAACAAAGCGGAACTGATCGAAATTGCAGCGAAGGATGCGGACATCAGCAAGGCTGCCGCCGGCAAGGCGCTTGACGCGGTGATTGCGGCAGTGACCAAGGCCGTTTCCAAGGGAGACAACGTAACACTCGTCGGATTCGGTACTTTCAAGCCAGCCAAACGCGTTGCTCGTCTTGGCAAGAATCCGCAGACCGGCGCTTCCATCAAGATTGCAGCGACGACCGTGCCAAAGTTTACCGCTGGCGCAGGCTTCAAGGCTGCTGTGGCCGGCAAGAAAGCCAAGAAATAGCAGGCTTCCGCCACGTGAGCCAAGCCCGCATTGACGCGGGCTTTTTTATGTGCGCCTGGCACGGGCGCACTCTTGTGGGTGGAAGTCCCACCGTAAGTTGATCACAGCGAACGAAGCGAAGCGCAACTGCATGAGGGTGACCGAGTGTGGGGAGGAAGCGTGGAG
>CAISUK010000054.1 GCA_903888645.1 uncultured Pseudomonadota bacterium
CGGGCTCGGGCAAGACCAATACCCTGGCGCACCGGGTCGCCCATCTCCTTGCCCACGGCGCCGACGCCGGGCGGATTCTCCTGCTGACGTTTTCCCGGCGCGCCGCCGCTGAAATGACCCGTCGCGTCACCCGCATCGTCAGCCAGGCAGCCGGGCTCCGCTATGGTGCCGCCGGGCCGGACCTGCCTTGGGCGGGCACCTTTCACGGCATCGGCGCCAAGCTCCTCCGCGACTATGCCGGGCGCATCGGGCTCAATGCGGCCTTCACGATTCACGACCGCGAAGACTCCGCGGATTTGCTCAACCTGGTTCGCCACGAACTCGGCTCCTCGGACAAGACCCGGCGCTTTCCGTTGAAGGGAACCTGTCTTGGCATCTACTCGGCGGTGGTCAACACCCAATCTGATCTTGCCGCCGTCCTGCAATCCACCTTTCCCTGGTGCGTCGAGTGGGAAGCCGACCTTCGCCAGCTGTTTCGCGCTTACGTCGAAGCCAAGCAGACGCAGCAGGTTCTCGACTACGACGACTTGCTGCTCTACTGGGCGCAGATGATGACCGATCACGACCTGGCGGAAGAACTCGGTGGCCAGTTCAGCCACGTCCTGGTCGATGAATATCAGGATACCAACCGCCTGCAGGCAGCAATTCTGCTCGGCTTGAAACCGGACGGGCGCGGTCTCACCGTGGTCGGTGACGATGCCCAGGCGATCTATGCCTTTCGTGGCGCCACGGTGCGCAACATTCTCGACTTTCCCGCGCACTTCTCGCCACCGGCGCACCAGATCACGCTCGATCGAAATTACCGTTCGACGCAACCCATCCTGGCCGCCGCCAATGGCGTGATCGCGCTGGCCAGCGAGCGCTTCACCAAGGAGCTGTGGAGCGAGCGACAGGCCGTGCAACGGCCCCGACTGGTCTCGGTCCGCGACGACGCCGACCAGTCAAATTATGTGGTCGAGCAAGTCCTGGCCCGGCGCGAAGCCGGCACGAAACTGAAGGCACAAGCGGTGCTGTTCCGCGCCTCACAGCACAGTGCCCGACTCGAGGTCGAACTGACCCGCCGCAACATTCCCTTCGTCAAATTCGGCGGCCTCAAGTTTCTTGAGGCGGCACACGTCAAGGATGTTCTCGCCCTGCTCCGCTGGGCGCAGAATCCGCGGGATCGCGTCTCGGGTTTCCGCGCCACGCAACTCCTCGCCGGCATCGGCCCCAAATCGGCAGCGCGCATTCTCGACAACGTGGTCAAGGCGGCGCCGGGTTGCGCCCTGCTCGCCGAGCAACCTGTCCCGGAAGCGGCCCGCGAATCCTGGGGCGAATTCGCCGCTTTGGTCGAGGCCGCGGGCCAACCAGCGCTGCCCTGGCCGGCAGCGTTCGAGCGTCTATGCCAATGGTACATCGGCCAGATGGAGCGCCTCTATGACGATGCCGTTATCCGCCGCGGCGACATCGAGCAACTGGGTCACATCGCCGCGACCTATGCCAATAGAGAACGGTTTCTCGCCGAACTGACCCTCGACCCGCCCGATGCCACCAGCGACCGCGCCGGCGTACCGCTGCTCGACGAGGATTACCTGATCCTTTCGACCATCCATTCAGCGAAAGGACAGGAGTGGACCAGCGTCACGATCCTGAACGCGGTGGATGGCTGCATTCCCTCCGATCTGGCGACCGGCAACGAGGCCGAGATCGAGGAGGAGCGGCGGCTCCTCTATGTCGCCATGACGCGGGCCAAGGATCACCTCGACATCGTCGTTCCGCAACGATTCCATGTCACCCAACAATCGCGGCTGGGCGATCACCATGTTTATGGCAACCGGACGCGTTTCATTCCGAACGCATTGGTCCGCCATTTCGAGCAGGTGTCCTGGCCGATACCCCAAGAGGAACCAATAGGTTCGCCACACTCCCGGCAATCGGCCATCGATCTGGCGGCGCGCATGAGAGCGATGTGGTGAGGGCCAGGTGGTGAGGCCCATTTGGTGAGTGCAATGTGGTAACGCGATGGATCGCCCATCTCGACATGGATGCGTTCTATGCATCGGTCGAATTATTGCGCTACCCCGAACTGCACGGCCAGCCGGTCGTGGTCGGCGGCGGCAGCCGGCACCAGCCCGTTGTTCAAGCGGACGGCTCAGGATCGTTCGCCCGCTTGCGCGATTATGTCGGCCGCGGCGTCATTACCACGGCGACCTACTCTGCCCGCGATCTCGGCGTGCACTCCGGACTGGGCCTGATGAAGGCCGCGGCGCTCGCCCCGGATGCGGTGTTGCTGCCCACCGACTTCGATGAGTACCGCCGCTTCTCGCGCCGCTTCAAAGCCGCCGTTGCCGAAGTAGCGCCAGTAATCGAAGACCGCGGAATCGACGAGATCTATAAGGGAGCGGCATTGCCGCTGTTTCCGGAATTGGAGTAAACGTATTGACAGCGTGCCAACCAAGCGGCGGCTGATCAAAAGACAGTCCTTACGCGGGCTGGCCGTTTATGCGTGGGGAACCGACGTGGAAAATACGTTGAGGACGACAACGCCCGCAACAATCAGCAGCAAGCCCACGATCGCCGGAGCATCCAGGGATTGACCGAAGAAGACCCACGCTACCAACGCAATCAGCGCAATGCCTACACCGGACCAGATCGCATAGACAACGCCGACCGGAATTGTCTTGAGGGTCAGCGAAAGAAAGAAGAGTGCCGTGCCGTAGCCAACCAGTACGATGACCGACGGCCACAATCGCGTAAATCCTTCGCAGGCCTTAAGCGCCGAGGTTGCCGCAACCTCGCTGACAATTGCGATGGAGAGGAAAATCCATTGCTGCATTTGCATTCCCCTCAGGTTTGAGTTGCCCAACGAGGCCGTTATGAATCATTGCCGAATCGTGCCTTGAATCGTTTGGAATATCAACCGCGCGACAGCAATTGAACGATGAAGCTTATTGTGCTCTGCGCAGCACGTTGGCAGCGGCAGCGGCGCTCGTACCGCTCTCGAGCAGCCAGCCCACACCGCACAGGCCGGTCATCAGCAGCGCGGTCCACAGGATGCGTGACGTCATGTCCATGCTTTCGGCGTCCCAAAGGAACAGCCCGCAGCCGACCGCCGATGCGAGGAACAGCACCACCGCCGCCGCGCGCGCGGCACCGGTCGCCGGTGGGTCGTATGACTCGCGGTGCAGGTCGAAGGGCAGCTGCGGGAAGCGCTGCGCAACATCGTCCGGGCGCCAGTCGGGTGGCATGAACAGCACGCGCAGTTTGTCCCGCCAGCGCCGCGTGTGCCATGCGTCGCGTGCCAGGGACACATAAACCTGTGCGATTGCGCGAAGCGGATTGAAGCTGCGCACCGGCGAGCGCGTACCGAACACACAGGGCTCGGTCTCGGCAGTGTAGGTTCCGAAGATCCGGTCCCACAAGATGAAGACACCGCCGTAGTTGCGGTCGACATAGCAGTCGTTCACCGCATGGTGCACGCGGTGGTTGGAAGGAGTCGTCAGCACACGGTCCAGCCAACCCAGCTTGCCGATCTGCTCGGTGTGCGCCCAGATCTGGTAGTACTGAACGCCGAGCAAGACGAAGCCGAACATCACCGGCGGAACCCCGGCGATCGCCAACGGCAGATAGAACGGCCAGCCCAGCAAGGCGTTCTGGCTTTCCTGTCGCAGCGCGGTGCAAATGTTCAGTTCCTCGGACTGGTGATGCACGACATGCGCTGCCCAGAAGATGGCGACCTCGTGGCCGACCCGGTGCAGCCAGTATTCGCAGAAGTCGAACATCACGACGGCGACGGCGATGCCGGTCCAGGTGTGCCAGAACGGCGCGTCGACCTGATGGCCGAGGGCCGTGAAGACCATCGCGTAGATGCCGATCTGCAGCAGCGGCGTGCACACGCCGACCAGTTGGCGTATCAGCCCCTGACTCAGGCTGGCGAGCGTGTCGTTGGTGCGGTATGACTTGCGCTTGCGCACGACGCTGACGGCCATTTCGAGAATGACGGCCAAAGCCAGAAAGGGAATCGTCCAGATGACAGCTTGTTCCATCGAATCGTCACGGCAGGTAAGTTAGGAGATGCATTTTACTGAGCGCAATCCCAAGTATTTTAGCCCGCGGTCCATTTGGTCAACGCCAGTTTTCGTCCTCAAAATCCTGAAGGACGTAGTCCTCGTTATTTTGCGGATGGCGTTA
>CAISUK010000055.1 GCA_903888645.1 uncultured Pseudomonadota bacterium
CCGAACATCCTTTTCCGGCAGCGGTAGAAGACTGTTATGCAGCGTTGCGCTGGTCGGCAGCGAACGCCACCGAGCTGGGAGCCGATCCCGAGCGTCTGGCCGTTTGCGGCGACAGTGCGGGGGGAAATCTCGCGGCGGTCATGGCTTTGCTGGCGAAAGCCGACGGTCCGCAGATACGTTATCAGGTACTGATCTATCCGGTCACCTCGGCTGTGTGGGAAAGTTTTCCCTCCCACACTGAGTTTGGTGAAGGTTATGTGTTGAGCAGCAAGGCGATGCGCTATTTTTCCGGACATTATTTCGGTGCGTCGGGCAAGGCGCCGGACTTTCGCGGTGCGCCGCTGCTGGCCGACGATCTGTCGGGGCTGCCGCCGGCACTGGTGCTGGTTGGCGGCTATGATGCACTGCGGGACGATGGCATCGCCTATGCCGACGCGATGACCGCCGCAGGCAACCAGGTAACCTTGGTAAACTACACCGGGCTGTCGCACGGATTTATCAACATGGCGGCGACGCTCACGGGCGGGCGTCTGGCTCTTGCTCAGGTAAGCGCCGCCTTACGGCTGGCTCTACTTTGAGTGGACTTTGGAGATATCGATTATGAACTCTCGCGTAATTCGTTTTTATGAGACCGGCGGACCTGAGGTGCTGCGCATCGCCGACGAACCGCAGCGCGAACCGGGAGCTGGCGAGGTGTTGCTGCGCGTCGCGGCGATGGGTCTCAATCGTGCTGAGGCGGCGTTCCGCGCCGGCCAATATCTGGAAACCCCCGAGTTCCCTGCCAGACTCGGCTACGAGGCAAGCGGCACCGTGCTGGCCACAGGTGCAAGCGTGACCGGTCTGGCCGTCGGCGACGCAGTGTGCGTGCTGCCGGCTTTCGCGATGAGCCGGTATGGCGTCTATGGCGATTGGGCGGTGGTACCCGCCGAAGCCGTGATCAAGCGGCCAGAGGGCATGAGCGACATCGTCGGTGCATCGGTATGGATGGCTTACCTGACCGCCTACGGCGCGATTGTCGATCTGGCCAAGGTCGGAGCCGGGGATGCCGTCGTCATTACCGCGGCCTCGTCCAGCGTCGGCATTGCGGCGATCCAGATCTGCAACCTGCTCGGAGCCGTGCCGATCGCGCTGACACGGGATCCGCACAAGGAGGCGGCACTGCGGGAGCAAGGTGCGGCACATGTCGTGGTCGGCAGCGCCGAGAGCGCGGTCGAGGCCGTGGCAAGGGCGACCGCAGGGCGGGGGGCGCGCCTGGTCTTCGATCCGGTGGCCGGTCCTGCGGTGCTGGCGTTGGCGGAGATGTTGGCGCCGGGCGGCCTGATGGTGCTGTACGGCAATCTGAGCGGCCAGGCCGCCGCGACCCCGTTCCCGTTCTTCGCTGCAGTCGGCAAGGGGCTCGCCGTGCGTGGGTATCTCGTTTTTGAATTGATACGGGATGCAGTCAGGCGCGACGCGGCTATCCGCTTTGTCGCCCAGGGCATCGCCGACGGTCGTCTGCGGCCGGTGATCGCGAAGACTTTTACGCTCGATGAAATTGTCGCGGCACATCGATATCTTGAGTCGAACCAGCAGATCGGCAAGATCGTGGTTACGACTGGTTCATCTATCTGACACAACTATTTAAAGGAATTATTGATTATGAGCAACACGACTTTATCCCAACCCGCCATCGTTCGTTTGCTGCGGCCGCGTTCCGTGGCCATCGTCGGTGCTTCGCCGACTCCCGGCGCACTCGGTGCCTCCGTACTCGAGAATATCGAGCGTGCCGGTTACACCGGCGACATCCATCTGATTAATCCGAAACGGGCCGAGATTAATGGCCGTCCCTGCAAACCCAATATCGACGAGTTGCCTATGGGGGTGGATTGCGCCGTGCTGGCGATTCCGCATGCGGCGGTGCTGGAAGCGGTGCGCGCCTGCGCCCGGCGCGGCATCGGCGGTGTGATTATTTTTTCCGCCGGTTTCGCTGAAGGCGGCGAGGAGGGGAAAGCCGAACAGGCCGAAATCGCCCGCATCGCCCGCGAGCACGGCATGATAGTCGAAGGACCCAACTGCCTTGGCCTGGTCAATTACGTTGACGGCATACCGCTCACCTTCGTGCAGACACA
>CAISUK010000056.1 GCA_903888645.1 uncultured Pseudomonadota bacterium
AACGCCGACGAGTGCCGCTGTCATGACGCCGCTAACAGCACCGTTGCCGGTGCCGCCGTAATCATCAGATTAGCACAAAAATCAGAAAAAGTACGCATTTGACATATCTTCAAAACAAGACCTCAGTCATGCCATCCGGGCAAAGAAAAAGCCCCGCAATTGCGGGGCTTTGTGGTCACTGCTTATTGAGTGGGCTTAGCTGAAGACAGGCGGGTTATTGAGGAATTCCGCGATATCAGAAGCTCGATACACCGTGACGCGCTCCGACAGCTTTATCGGTTGAGGCGCCCGCCCCGCATTGACCAATCGAAACCAATGGGCACGCGAGAAGGGTAGCAAGGGGAGAAAATCAGCAAGGCGGAGGAGTTCTTTTTTCAAGTCCATTTTTATGTCTCCAGTCATGTTTAACAACGTACCGCAAATGATAGGCAAGTCTCATAGCGCCGCATAGAACTTTCCACATACGAATTTACGATGAATTTACGATGAGTGCATCGTCATACTTCCGCGCTAGATATTGCCGCCTTCCCTTAGCCATAAGATGAGCCGGTATTCATCCCAGCCGCCCCGCTCGCCGGGATAGGGCAGGTGCGCCGCTTCTTTTAAGCTGTCCCTACACTCTGTCCACTTTCTGGGGTCCGATTGATTGCTGAATATCGAAACGATATTCGGAACGATGCCAATGTATTTCTTCTCCAATCGGCCGCGCGCAACAGGTTCCCGCTGCGCCTGCAGCGGCTCCGGCAATGTCCAGCCCTCCCGCAGCGCCCATGCGATAAACGCCCCGGCGGGGATAGGTTGCCCCGGCGTGGCCCATACAATTTGATCCTTGCTGGTTAGCGGCGCCGCTTGCTGCAGCCCCAGCACCGCACCGCCTTTGACGGCATTGGTAAGCTGACTCAGAAAGTCACGGTATCTAATGACTCTTGGGTCATCTTCTTCCTGCCATTCTGAAGGGAATTCAGCAATCGCAAATTCCACTATGCCGGGGTCAATGTCTGCGGCGCAAGCGGCCCAATACCAAGCGGCCGCCGCCATTCCTTGCGGGATGGACTCCCAGTGGGGTGCTTTGATGGTAACCATTGCCGCCGCATCTACGCCCGCCGCTGCAGCGGCACTACCTTATCGCCATCCGCCGCTTTCAGCGTATCAAGGTAGTCTGCCCATTTCTGCATCATCGTCTTCCGCACCTCTAAGAACTTGGTGCGGTTGTAAGCCGTGCCGAGCGTATCCCCCACTGTGTGCGCTAGCTGATGCTCGATTACTTCAGGGGCGAAATTCAGCCGCTCATGCAAGAGCGTTCGCGCCATCGCCCTGAATCCATGCCCGGTCATGTCCTTTTGTGTGTCATACCCTAGCCGGCGCAATGCAGCGTTGACAGTATTTTCTGATATGGGCATTGTCGGGGTGCGGCCGGCAAAAACATACGGGCGATGCCCGGTCAGCGGGTGCAGTTCGCGCAGGATCGCCACCGCTTGCGCTGCCAGCGGCACTATATGGTCAGTATCCGTCTTCGTCACGCGATAGGACCATTCGCCCGCGTCCAGGTCAATTTCTGCCCACTTGGCTTGCCGTAGTTCGCCGGGCCGCACGAAAACCAGCGGCGCAAGGCGTAGCGCGCTCAGAACGACAAAACTACCTTTGAAGTCATCAAACTTGCGTAGCAGCTTGCCGACGCCGGCCGGATCAATAATCGCCGCAAAGTTCCTGCCCTTTGCAGGGGGCAACGCTCCGCGTAGATCGCCTGAGGGGTCACGCTCAGCACGCCCAGTCCTCACGGCATAGCGAAACACTTGACTACATGTCTGCAAGGCCCGGTGCGCAGTTTCTAGCGCTCCGCGTTTCTCGATACGCTCAACCGTGATCAGTAGTTCTTTCGCTTTAATCTCGGCAATCGGCCGCTTGCCAATCCACGGGAAGATGTCTCGCTCGAATCGGCTGATGATCTTTTCGGAATGGCTCTTGGCCCATTGTGGCGAATATTTACCGAACCACTCCCGCGCCACTACCTCAAAACTGTTAGCTGCGCTTTCAAACTGTGCAGTCTTCATTGCCTTGCGGTTCTCTGCAGGATCAACCCCGCTGGCAAGTAATTTGCGCGCATCATCGCGCTTGCCCCTTGCCGCAGCAAGCGATACAGGCGGGTTAGCGTCATAAGCGCCGATCGCCAGCGTTTTACGCTTCCCTGCAAAGCGATAGTCAAGCCGCCAAAGCTTCCCGCCTGTAGGAACAATAAAGAGATAAAGCCCGCCGCTATCGCCTAACTTGTAGGCTTTATCCTTGGGACCAGCGTTCTTGACTGATACATCGGTTAGCGGCATGGCGGTACACTCCCTTGAGCGTTGACGGTATACCGCCAACAATACCGCCATTTTTGACGGTATGTCAAGGCACTTCATGACACTAAGGAAAACTCTGTGAGACTGTGCCGCCGCCAGCTATTGCCCTAGCCGTGCGGCTTAGACAAAAGAAAAGGGCCACCATTGCGGGTGGCCCTTTTTGACTTTGGTGGCCAGGGGCGGAATCGAACCGTCGACACGCGGATTTTCAATCCGCTGCTCTACCGACTGAGCTACCTGGCCAAATGGTCGGGCATTATAGCCGAACCGTCTTTGGCGTCAATCTGAGCGCGGAGCGCAAGCACATGCGAATCGGATGGCAGCGTTCACTTGGCGGTTGTTCAGGATTTGCCAGCGGCGATTGCGCGGTAAGATGCTTAGTTATTGCCACCAAACCAATCAGCGCAAGTAACGGCGCGGGTCTCCAAAGTTTCCCCCAGTACGAAGATTCTCTCAAACCGGCGTTCTGAGGCGATTGTTTGCCAAATCGCGGGGGGGGGCAATGCCGGGTTTTATTCAAAATCTTCGTCCAAGAATGACCCTTCATGCCGGGTAAGAAATAGCCATGCCAATTCGATAATTTGGTAGCCAATTGCCATGCTAAAACGTCAAAATGGGAGAGCCGAAGCCGATCCTATTTTAATGAAGGAAAGTGACGATGCGCGTCGTGCAGAATGAGCAAATAACCATCGGTGAAGTCGATATTCCAAGATCGTTTTCGACCCCAGATCACGCGATGACATGCCCAAGATTCTGAAAGGCTTGCAGTTCATCTAGAAGACGATTCCACTGCGCACATCGATATTCGAATTGCTGGAAAGTCGGATCGCCCCGATCCTAAGCAAGGTCATTGGCCGCCCCGGCATGCCGCTGTGGGCGATTCTCGTCTGCGGTACGATTCGACTCGATTTGAACTGCGACTATGACCGCCTGCACGACCTCGCCAATCATCACAGCAGCCTGCGAGATATGCTTGGGCACGGCGCTTTTAACGATACCCGCTACAACTATCAGACGATCAAGGACACCGGTGTCTGGCTATGCAACCGCCGCTTGCATCGTGGCCGCTTCATCTGGCCCCGCGCCGATACCCCGGTCTTCAATCTCTCTGCCAGGCAAAGGCAGTGGCTCGTCACCGGTGTCGATTGGCAGCGGCTTGGTTGCGCGATACGTTGGAAAAATTGCCGACCTGCCTCAATAGCCAGATCGATTCGCTATTGCCGCTGCGCCCCGAACCCCTAGCTCAGCCCGACGCGTAAGCCAATAGGGATCGGCTGGACGCTTACCGATTTCGTCATTCCCCCGAAGGCGGAATTCAGTGTTTCCAATCAGGTGAAAAACCTTCCTCTGCCGGCGAGCCGACCGATGGAAGTACCCGCGAGGCGGACTTGTTCAGCGAATTCTTAATCCCCGCCCAACGTCTTGCCACATTGCCGACAGTTTGCTCTGGGCATGGCCGTTGATTCATTGCGTTGGCGGCGGATACTTGATCGCGTTCTTGGCGATCTTGTCGCGGGCGGCAGCGAGCAGGTCGATACCCAGCACGTCGGCAATTTCGACCAGGTAGATCAGCACGTCGGCGACTTCATCGCGCACCGCCGCGGCCTGTTCGGGTGACAGTGACTGGCTTTCGTCCGGTGTTGCCCACTGGAACTGTTCGACGAGCTCGGCAGCCTCGACGATCAGTGCCATCGCCAGGTTTTTCGGGTTATGGTAGTCATGCCAATTGCGCGCTGCGCAAAACTCGCGCAAGGTGTCGCGAAGGCCAGTCAGATCGTGGAAATCGGCTT